>JAGXRS010000126.1 GCA_018335615.1 Hydrogenophaga sp.
CTGCTTCGTGGCCGGCGTGAACCCGAAGAAGGCCGGCGAGTCGATCTTCAACATCCCGATCTACAGCTCCGTCAAGGAAGCCGCGTCCGAGACCGGCGCCACCGTGTCGGTGATCTACGTGCCGCCAGCCGGCGCCGCTGCCGCCATCTGGGAAGCCGTCGAGGCCGACCTCGACCTGGCCATCTGCATCACCGAAGGCATCCCCGTCAAGGACATGCTGGAAGTGCGCAACCGCATGAAGGCCAAGGAAGCCGCCGGCGGCAAGAAGACCTTGCTGCTGGGCCCCAACTGCCCCGGCCTGATCACGCCCGACGAGATCAAGATCGGCATCATGCCCGGCCACATCCACCGCAAGGGCCGCATCGGCGTTGTGTCCCGTTCGGGCACGCTGACCTATGAAGCCGTGGCACAGCTGACCGAAATCGGCCTGGGCCAGTCCAGCGCCGTGGGCATTGGTGGCGACCCCATCAACGGCCTGAAGCACATCGACGTCATGAAGGCATTCAACGACGATCCCGACACCGATGCCGTCATCATGATTGGCGAAATCGGCGGTCCCGACGAAGCCGAAGCCGCCATGTGGTGCAAGGACAACATGAAGAAGCCCATCGTCGGCTTCATCGCTGGCGTGACCGCACCCGCCGGCAAGCGCATGGGCCACGCCGGTGCCCTGATCTCGGGCGGCGCCGACACGGCCGACGCCAAGCTGCAGGTGATGGAAGCCTGTGGTTTCAAGGTCACGCGCAACCCGTCGGAAATGGCCAAGCTGCTCAAGGCCATGCTGTAAAGCTCCCCCAGGAGCCCGTCTCCTCTGAAAAAAGGCAACGTTCGCGTTGCCTTTTTTCGTTGGGGCGCGCCAACGACAAGCAGAGGTCGGTGGGAGCCGCACAGGTGCTTGGCTTCAGTGGCTGGTTTGCAACAGAATGCACGGTTTCGCCTCTGGGCTGCACACCGTCGGTGCACCCCGGTATGCCGTTGGATCATGGATCCCCACCCTTGATCGATCACCCCAGGTTCTGGTCCATCGGTTTGGCACTACAGTTGGTCATTGGACCATCGGTCGGCGCATCTCCCACCCGCGCCGGGCGCCGCGTGGCGCCCGGTTCTCAAGCAACACCATGAACTACGAGTACTTCGCCCTGACCGATCCTGGCCTCGTGCGTGAAAACAACGAGGACGCTGTCGCCACGGACGCCGACAACCAGGTGGCCGTGCTGGCGGATGGCATGGGCGGCTACAACGCGGGTGAGGTGGCCAGTGCCATGGCCACCACCTTCATCAAGAGCGAACTGGGCCGCTGGATGGCCGAGGGCGGTGGCGAGGCCAGCGCGCGCGAAGTCAAGCGCGCCATGGAAATCTGCATCGACAACGCCAACCGGTCCATCTTCAACGCCGCCAACGTCCACCCGGAGTACGCCGGCATGGGCACCACCCTGGTGATGGGCGTTTTCCAGGGGGCGCGTGCCCTCATCGGTCATGTTGGCGATTCCCGCTGCTACCGCCTGCGGGGCGACCACTTTGTTCAGCTCACCCGCGACCATTCGCTTCTTCAAGAGCAGATCGACGCCGGCCTGATCTCGCTCGAACAGGCCCGGTACGCCACCCACAAAAACCTGGTCACGCGGGCGCTCGGCGTGGAAGACAGCGTCTTGCTGGAAGTGAACGAATACCGGGCCGAAGACGGCGACCTCTACCTCATGTGCTCAGACGGCCTGAGCGACATGGTGCCTGACGAGCGGATCGCCTCCATCCTCATGTCTGCCCGGCCGCTGGAAGAGCGTGCACACGCGCTGATCGACGCCGCCAATCAGAGTGGGGGGCGGGATAATATCTCGGTGATACTCATAGCCGCCCGCTCCACGCCACTGCGTCGTGGTTTGCTGTCGCGCATGCTGGGTCATTGACGAATGCCCCGGGGTAAAAAATTCAGGTTCCACAGGAGTCGGCCATGCCGAAAATGTTCGTTTCCATCGACGGCGTCGTGATCAAGGAGGTTCAGCTCACCAAAGACCGCACCACGCTGGGCCGGCGTCCCTACAACGACATCGTGATCGACAACCTGGCCGTCAGCGGGGAGCATGCCGTCCTGCAAATGTCGGGTGCCGACGTGTTTCTGGAAGACCTCAACAGCACCAACGGCACCTACGTCAACGGCAAGGCCATCAAGAAGCAGCAGCTGCAGAACGGTGACACGGTCGAGATCGGCAAGTACAAGATCAAGTTCGTGGTGGATGGCGTTCCCGACAACCGCGAAAAAACCACCGTCATCAATAGCGGTGCCGTAGAGCCGGCGCCTGCGCCCCCATCCGCTGCCTCTGCTGCCTCTGCTGCCTCTGCTGCGCCGCTCAAGGCCGCCATCAAGGTCATGTCGGGCCCGGCCGCGGGCCGCGAGGTGGCGCTGTTCAAGGTGGTCACCACCATCGGCAAGCCTGGCGTGGCCGTGGCCTCCATCACGCGCCGCGCCCATGGCTATGTGGTGGCCCTGGTGGAGGGAACCACCAAGCCCACGGTCAATGGCAGTGCGGTGGGCACCGACGGCGTCGACCTGTTCCACGGTGACGTGATCGAGCTGGCCGGCACAAAAATGCAGTTTCTCCAGCAGTGAGCATGCGGGCCTGCTCGGGCGCTGGTGCCGGGGCGGCGCTCGCGCACGTCTGGCCATCTGTCAACTGCTGAAACCACGGTGCGCGTGCCGGTGCTGAGCAGACACGGCCCGCGCATCGCCATCACGCTGCTGCCTGTGGTGCTGGCCGTGCTGCACGTCATCGGCGTGCTGCCCATGGGCGTGCTGCACCGGCTTGACCACCTCATCTACGACGCGCGACTTCGGGCCTCCATGCCCGGCACGCTGGACGAGCGCATCGTCATCGTGGACATCGACGAGCAAAGCCTCGCGGAGGTCGGGCGATGGCCTTGGCCGCGCCAGCACGTCGCCCGCCTGGTGGACACGCTCTTTGACGAGCAGCAGATCGCCCTGCTGGGCTTCGACACCGTGTTTGCCGAGCCCGACGACAGCTCCGGCCTGCGCCAGCTGCAGCAACTTAGCCGCGGCCCCCTGGCCCATCAGGCCGGCTTCACCGAACAGGTACGCGCCCTGGAGCCCGAGCTGGACCACGATGGCCGGCTGGCGCAGGCGCTGCGCCATCGCCCCGTCGTGCTGGGCTACTACTTCACCAGCGACCGCGACGGACGCACCAGCGGCCAGCTGCCCGCCGCCGTGCTGGAGGCCGCGGCCTTGCAGGGTCGGCCCATTCCCGCGACGCGCTGGAACGGCTACGGCGCCAACCTGCCGCGGCTGGCCGAGGCCGCACCCCAGGCCGGGTTTTTCAACGCCATTACCAGCAGCGACGGCGTGGTGCGCTCCCTGCCGCTGCTGGCCGAACACGACGGGCGCTACTACGAATCCCTGGCACTCGCCATGTTTCGCCGGCTGGTCGGTCTGCCGCCAGTGGAGCCCGGCTTCGCGTCGGACCCGCTTGGGTCGCCGGGCGCCCCGGCCCTGCAGAGCGTGCGCCTGGTGCAAGCCGGCTCATCGCTGGCCATTCCGGTGGACGACCGCGTGGCCGCCCTGGTCCCGTTCCGCGGCGCCGGCGGGCCGCAGGGCGGGTCGTTTACCTACATCTCCGCCGCCGATGTGCTGGCCGGCCGCTTGGCCCCCGGGCAGCTCCGGCACAAGATCGTGCTGCTGGGCACCACCGCCCCCGGCCTGCTGGACCTGCGGGCCACGCCCGTGGGCGAAACCTATCCCGGCGTCGAGACCCACGCCAGCCTGCTCTCGGCCTTGCTCGACGGCCAGCGGATCGCCCGGCCCGACTACGCGCTGGGCTATGAACTGGTGGTGCTGCTCGGCGCCGGCCTGCTGCTCGCCTTCGCCTTGCCCCTGCTCAGCGCCGCGCGCGCCGTGGCCCTGAGCCTGGGCGTGGTGGTTGCCGTGGTCGGGCTCAACACCGGGCTCTACCTCGGCCATGGGCTGGTGCTGCCGCTGGCCAGCGCGCTGGTCATGGTGGCGCTGGCCTTTGCTCTCAACATGAGCCACGGCTACCTGGTGGAGAGCCGTTCCAAGCGCCAGCTCGCACAACTCTTCGGCACCTATGTGCCACCCGAGCTGGTGGACGAAATGGTCAGGAGCCCGCACCGCTACACCATGGCGGCCACCACCCGCGAACTCACCGTGATGTTCTGCGACATGCGCGGCTTCACCCAACTGTCGGAAAGCATGGAACCTGCGCAGCTGCAGACCCTGCTCAACCGCGTGTTCAGCCGCCTCACCCAGGCCATCCGCCACCAGCGCGGCACCATCGACAAATACATGGGCGACTGCGTGATGGCCTTCTGGGGCGCGCCCGTGCCCGACAGCGCCCACGCCACCCGCGCCGTGCAGACCGCGCTGGACATGGCCGCGGCGGTGACAGAACTCAACCGCGAACACGAGCGGCAAGGCCTGCCCGCCATCGGCATCGGCATCGGGCTCAACACCGGCCCCATGTGCGTGGGCGACATGGGCTCCGACGTGCGCCGCAGCTACACCGTGGTGGGCGACGCCGTCAACCTCGGCGCCCGGCTGGAAGGCCTCTCGCGCGTCTATGGCGTGGACATCGTGGTCAGCCAGAGCACCCGCGAACAGGCCCCCGGCTTCGCCTGGCAAGAACTCGACCGCGTGCGCGTCAAAGGCAAGTCGCAGGCCGTGACCATCTTCACCCCGCTCGGCCTTGTCGACAGCCTGAGCCCCGCGCAGCGCAGCGAACTGCAGCGGTGGGAGCCAACGCTGCAAGCCTGGCGCGAGCAAGACTGGAATGCCTGCAGCGCCCAATTGATCGAACTGCAGCGGCTGAACGGGAGCAAAGCGCTTTACACGCTCTACGCCCAGCGGGTTGCCGCCATGCAGCAGTCGCCCCCCGGCCCGTCCTGGGACGGCGTGACGATTCTCGAAACCAAATAGCCGGGTCAACCGACTCAACAGGGCACATCTTCATGCGTGTACGCGTTCTGGGTTGCTCCGGTGCCATTGCACAGGGCTGCCGCACCACCTCATTTCTGCTGGACGACGATGTCCTCGTCGACGCCGGCACCGGCGTGGGCGACCTCACACTGGACGAAATGGCCCGGGTCAACCATGTGCTGCTCACCCACGCCCACCTCGACCACATCGCCTGCCTGCCCCTCATGCTCGACGCCGTGGCCGCCCGCCGCCTGGCCGCAGGCGCCCCGCCGCTGCAGGTGCACGCCCTACCGGCCACCATCCAGGCCCTGAAAACCCACGTCTTCAACGATCACATCTGGCCCGACTTCACCCGCCTGCCCCATGCCGACACCCCGCTGGTGAACTTCACGCCCATCGCCGTGGGGCAGGTGTTGCACCTCGGCGGCAAAGCCATTGAACCCCTGCCCGCTGTGCACACCGTGCCCGCTGTGGGCTACGCCGTGGCCGCCCCCAGCGGCTACTGGGTTTTCAGCGGCGACACCGAACGCAACCCCACCTTCTGGCAGCGCATCAACCAGCTACCCGTGGCCTTGCTTGTCATCGAAACCGCCTTCAGCAACCGGGAGCAAGACCTAGCCCGGCGCAGCCTGCACCTGTCGCCCAGCACCCTGGCCCAGGAGCTCAGCCAGATCAACCCCTTGCCGCACCATCCGCGCTACCCGGTCTACATCACGCACACTAAGCCTGCCGAGACCGGGCTGATCATGGAAGAAATAGAGCGCTTCGACGCCTCCCCCAGCCAGCCCCAACACCCCAGCCGCGATATCCTCTGGCTCAGCGCAGGGATGGTGTTTGAGTTGTGAGGCTCTGACGAAGGCGCGCAACCCAACGCGCTGGCGGGCTGTATCTGACCCCCTTCCCCCGCCCCGGCCAGCCAGCAGAAAGCCCAGGTACCAGGTATGCAAGACGCGCCCGCATTCAACGCAGACGAAGGTTGGGATGGGCGCGCGGGCATGCCAAAGCGGGTTTGGCCAGCAAAAAGCCCGTTGTGCCTGCTCACCCGAAAGAGCGGGCCACTACACGTTGTCATGCCATGGCAGCACGGGACAAGTGGCCGCGAAGTGGCAAAAATTGTCACTCTGACCGTGCAAGACACGTTTTGTCACTCTAAGCTAGCGTGGCCACACACAAAACGTCACTCTTTGTTTCAAAGTCGGGCAAAAACCCTCAAAATGGGCTGAGTTGGTGCTGGCACGGACTGTGCTGTACACCAACCGCAACCGATCCCATCCTGTTCCCCTTTAAAGGAGTTTTCTCATGAAGCATTCCATGCAAAAAGGTTTCACCCTCATCGAACTGATGATCGTGGTGGCCATCATCGGTATTCTGGCTGCTGTGGCATTGCCTGCTTATTCGGATTACACGGCGCGTTCGCAAGCAACCGTGGCTATGGCTGAAATTACCCCTGGCAAAGTTCAAGCGGAAGAACAAATAGCCTCG
>JAGXRS010000127.1 GCA_018335615.1 Hydrogenophaga sp.
AGCACCAGGAAGTCTGCCCAGCCGGCCAGCGCCAGCAGCGAAGCTTCATGGCGCCAAGCCACGCCTTCCATTGGGCGTCGGTTGTGGTAGCCAATGGACATGTCGAATCCGGCGGCGCGGCGCGCCACGGCCTGGCCGATGCGGCCCAGCCCGACGATGCCCAGCCGCTTGCCGCTCACGCGGGTGGTCGGGGGGTAGCGACCCTGCAGCCAGTCGCCACGGCGCACGAAGCGGTCAGCCGCCGCGATGCGCCGGGCCCCGTCGATCAGCAGGCCCATGGCCAGATCCGCCACGCAGTCGTTCAACACATTGGGCGTGTAGCCCACGGGCAGCCCTTGCGCTCGGGCGGCGTCCAGCGGCAGCCGGTCAAGGCCGACACCGAAGGACGACAGCACCTCCAAGGCCGGCAGCTGGGCCAGCCAGGAAGGCGGCATGCCGACCGGCGCCGAGGTCACCACCGCCGCCACGCGCGCGGCCTCATGCGCGTCGGCCAGCGGGGCGGGAGCGGTCGTCGCCTGCGCGGTCAGCACCTCGTGCTGCTCGCGCAAAGAGTCTTCCAGCGCCGGCATCAGCGGACCGATCTGCAGGACGGTGGTTCTGTTCATGGGTTCAGTGCGTCTCTCTGTAGACACCACACCTACGCCGCGAGAGGTCGCCCAGCCGAGGATGCCGCCGATCTGGCTTCGCCAGTCGGCAGGCATCGCCCCCTGGGGGGTGACGCGAAGCGGCGCGGGGGGAGCTTCATCTGACCAGGCACGGCTTTTTGTTGTCGAAGGTCCACCCCGGGATCAGGTACTGCATCGCCATGGCGTCATCGCGCGCGCCCAGGCCGTGCTGCAGGTAGAGCTGGTGGGCTTTTTCCACCTCGGCCATGTCGATCTCGATCCCCAGGCCGGGCTTCTTCGGCACCTGCACGTAGCCGCCTTCGATCTGCAGCGGGTCTTTGGTCAGGCGCTGGCCGTCCTGCCAGATCCAGTGTGTGTCGATGGCCGTGACCTTGCCGGGTGCTGCCGCGCCCACATGGGTAAACATGGCCAGCGAGATGTCGAAATGGTTGTTGGAGTGGCTGCCCCAGGTCAGGCCCCAGTCGCGGCAGGTCTGTGCCACGCGCACGCTGCCGGCCATGGTCCAGAAGTGCGGGTCGGCCAGCGGAATGTCCACACTTTGCAGCGCCAGCGAGTGGGCGAGCTGGCGCCAGTCGGTGGCGACCATGTTGGTGGCGGTGGGCAGGCCGGTGGCGCGGCGGAACTCGGCCATCACCTCGCGGCCGGAGAAGCCGTCTTCGGCGCCGCACGGGTCTTCGGCATAGGCGACGATGCCGCGCATCTTCTCGCCCAGGCGGATCGCGTCTTTCAGCAGCCAGCCGCCGTTGGGGTCCAGCGTCACGCGCGCATCGGGGAAGCGCTGGTGCAGCGCGGTCACGGCCTCGACTTCTTCGTCGCCGGACAGCACACCGCCCTTGAGCTTGAAGTCCTGGAAGCCGTAACGCGCCTGCGCGGCCTCGGCCAGGCGCACCACGGCTTCGGGTGTCATGGCCTTCTCGTGGCGCAGGCGGCACCAGTCGTCGGCGTTGTCGGGCTCGCTGGCGTAGGGCAGGTCCGTCTTCAGGCGGTCGCCGACGAAGAACAGGTAGCCCAGCATCTGCACCGCATCGCGCTGCTGGCCTTCGCCCAGCAGGGCCGCCACCGGCACGCCCAGGTGCTGGCCCTGCAGGTCGAGCAGGGCCGACTCCACGGCGGTGACGGCGTGGATGGTGGTGCGCAGGTCAAAGGTCTGCAGGCCGCGCCCGCCGCTGTCGCGGTCGGCGAACTTTGCGCGCATGGCGTTCAGGATGGACTGCAGGTTGCCGATGGCCTGGCCTTCCACCAGAGGGCGCGCATCTTCCAGCGTCTGGCGGATCTTCTCGCCGCCCGGCACCTCGCCCAGGCCGGTGTGACCGGCGTTGTCGGTGACGATCACGATGTTGCGCGTGAAGAAGGGCGCGTGCGCGCCGGACAGGTTGAGCAACATGCCGTCGCGCCCCGCCACGGGGATGACGCGCATGGACGAGACGACGGGGGCAGAAGAAGCGGTCATGACAAGAACGAGAGAAGAAACGGATGGGGGGAGGGGAAGCCAGCCCAGGGCGCCGCGGAACCGGCTCCGCCGGGCCGCCAGCGCCGCCCCCTGGGGGGCTGAGGGCCGCGGCTCCAAGCCTGCCTGCGCAGGCTTGGACTGCCCGAAGAGGCATCGGCTCTGCCGATGCTGCGGCCTGCCAGGCACGCCGCAGGAGCCCTTAATCAGCCTTGATGTTGCGCGCCACGATCAGCTTGGCCCAGCGGGCGTACTCGGCGGCCTGGAAGCTGGCGAACTGCTCGGGCGTGTTCAGCACGATCTCGAAGCCCAGCTCGGTCAGGCGCGCGCTGGTGGCGGGCTCCTTGATGATGGACACGATGGCATCGTGCAAACGTTTCTTGACGTCGGCCGGCAAGCCTTTGGGCGCGGCCACGGCCTGCCACGACTGCACGCCCGCGTTCTTCACGCCGCTTTCCTCCAGTGTGGGCACGTCGGGCAGGAAGCTCGAACGCTGGGCGCTGGTGATGGCCAGGGCGCGCAGCTTGCCGGCCTTGATCTGCCCCATGGCGGTGTTGATGTTCATGAACGAAGCGTCCACCTGGTTGCCCAGCAGGTCGTTCATCACCGGGCCGCCGCCCCGGTAGGGGATGTGCACGCCGCTGGTGCCGGTCTGCTGCCAGAAGAGTTCGGCCGTGAGGTGGTCGGACGAGCCATTGCCCGACGAGGCGAAACTCATGCGGCCCGGGTTGGCCTTCTTGAACGCAATCACATCGGCCAGCGATTTGTGCGGCGAGGCCGCGGGCACCACCAGCACGTTGGGCGCCTGCACCACCACGGTGATGGGCTCCAGGTCCTTGAGCGGGTCGTAGTTCACCTTGATGAGGTGCGGCGCGATCACGAAGGGGCCCAGCGAGGACACGAACAGCGTGTGGCCGTCGGGTGCGGAGCGGGCCACATGGGCGGCGCCGATGGTGCCGGTGGCGCCGGCCCGGTTCTCCACGATCACCGTTGCGCCAGCGCCGAGCTTTTCAGGCAGCTTGGCCGAAATCGTGCGCGCGATCAGGTCGGTGGAACCACCGGGCGGGAAGGGCACCAGCAGGGTGACGGGTTTCTCGGGCCAGGCCAGGGCCGACAGGCTCGTGGTGGCCGCGACCAGCAGGGTGATGAGGGATTTTTTCATGTGTGTCTCCAGAAGGTGGGGGGCTTATTCGAGGGTGATCTTTTCTTCGCGCACGATGGTGGCCATGTCGACCAGTTCCTTGCCGATCCAGGTCGCGAACTCGTTGCTGCTCATGGCCGAGGGCTCCGCGCCCAGCACCTGCAGTTTTTCCTTCACGTCGGGCAGGGCCACGATGCGCTGCACCTCGGCGTGGATCAGATCGACGATGGGCTTGGGCGTGCCGGCCGGTGCCAGCAGGCCCTGCCAGCTGCCCGTGAGGAACTTGGGAACGGTTTCGCTCACGGTGGGGGTGTCAGGCAGTTCGCCCCAGCGTTTGCTGCTGGAGACGGCCAGCAGCTTGAGCTTGCCGGCCTTGACGTGCGGATAGGTGGCGACCATGCCGTTGAAGGTGACGTCGATGTGCCCGCCCACCAGGTCGTTCATGGCCTGCGAGCCGCCCCGGTAGGGCACCACGTTCCACTGGATGCCGTGGTGGCGTGCGAACTGCACACCGGCCAGGTGCGTCGCGCTGCCCATGCCGGCCGCGGCCGCGTAGCTCAGCTTGTTCGGGTTGGCCTTGGCGTAGCGAACCAGTTCGGCGACGGTGTTGGCCGGTACCTTGGTGCTGACCACCAGCAGGTGGGGCGAGTAGCCCACCATGGCCACGGGCGTGAAGTCTTTCTGCACATCGAACGGCAGCTTGTGCAGCGCCGGGCTGATGGTGAGGTTGCCCACGTCCATCAGCAGGAAGGTGTGGCCGTCGGCCGCCGATTTGGCGACATGGTCGGCCCCCACGTTGCCGGCGTTGCCGGCGCGGTTGTCGATGATGACGGGCTGGCCCAGGTTCTCGCTCATCTTCTGGCCGATGAGGCGCGCCAGCACGTCGGACGTGCCGCCGGCGGGGAAGGGCACCACGATGCGGATGGTCTTGCTCGGGTAGCCCGGCACTTTCGTCTGCGCCATGGCGGGGGCGGCGACCATGGCCAGGGTGGCGACGGTGCCGAGCAGGAAGGTTCGCTTTTTCATGTCTCGCTCTTTCAGGGGAAGGGTGGGGTGGCCGGTGGCGCCAGGAAGGCCAGAGGCTTTCTGGCCGGGTCTTCTGAACGGACGCTTTTTCTTATTGCGGACCCAGGGCGTCGATCAGCGCCTTGAGTTCTTCCATCTCGGCCGGCTTCAGGTCCGACAGCGGCGCGCGCACCGGGCCTGCGCTGTGGCCGACCAGCGTGGCCCCCGCCTTGATGATGCTCACGCCGTAGCCTTCGACGCGGTTGCGGATCTTCAGGTAGGGCATGAAGAACTGTTTGAGCAGCCGGTGCTGCGTGGCCATGTCGTCGGTGCGCACGGCTTCGTAGAACGCCATCGCGGTCTTGGGGATGAAGTTGAAGACGGCGGACGAGTACACCGGCGTGCCCAGCGCCTTGTAGGCGGCGGCGTACACCTCGGCCGTGGGCAGGCCGCCCAGGTAGGCGAAACGGTCGCCCATGGCCATGTAGATGGACGACATGGTCTCGATGTTGCCCACGCCGTCCTTGAAACCGATCAGGTTGGGGCAGCGCTCGGCCAGGATGGCCAGCGACTCGGGCGTGAGCTTGGTGCGGTCGCGGTTGTAGACGATGACGCCGAACTGCACGCTCTTGCAGACCTGCTCGACGTGGGCGATCAGGCCTTCCTGGCCGGCTTCGGTCAGGTAGTGCGGCAGCAGCAACACGCCGTGGGCGCCCAGACGCTCGGCTTCCTGCGCGTGGGCAATGGCCGTGCGGGTGGGGCCGCCGGCGCCGGCAATGATGGGCACCTTGCCGCGGCAGGTGTCCACCGCGGTCTGGATGATCTGGCCGTATTCCGCGCCGTAGAGCGAGAAGTACTCGCCCGTGCCGCCGGCGGCGAACAGCGCGCTGGCGCCGTAGGGTGCCAGCCACTCCAGGCGGGCGGCGTAGGACGCGGCGTTGAAATCGCCCTGGGCGTCGAAGTCCGTCACGGGGAAGGACAGCAGGCCGGAGGACATGACGTGCTTGAGGTCTTGGGGGGTGTAGTGCATGGGGACTTCTCGGAGGGCGGTGATCGGGCAGCGAACGGTGGAGGAAGGGCGCATTACCTTTGGTACAGTGGATGCATCATTCAGATGTCAGTTGTATGTTGTCTGACAACATGGCACGATTCTGCAAACGTGCCAGCGCTCTGTCAAGGAAAAAGCCATGAACTCAGTGAAAACCCCAATGGATCGTGTCGAGTCGCCGCCGCGGGTGCGCCGCCCGCGTGGCCTGGTGCCTGAGATCGTGGCCGCGCTGGAGGCCGACATGGTCGAGGGGCGGCTGCTGCCGGGCGACAAGCTGCCCACCGAGGCGGCGCTGATGGCGCGCTTTGACGTGAGCCGCACGGTGGTGCGCGAGGCCATTTCCCGCCTGCAGGCCGCGGGCCGGGTGGACACCCGCCACGGCATCGGCACCTTTGTGATCGCCCGCACCGAGCAGTTGCCCGCTTTCCACATCGCGCCGCAGGACATGGCCACGGTGGCCGACGTGATCGCCGTGCTGGAGTTGCGCATCAGCCTGGAGAGCGAGGCCGCCAGCCTGGCCGCGCAGCGGCGCGATGACGGACACCTGGCGGCCATGGCGGCGGCGCTGGCCTCCTTCGAAGCGGCCATCCATGCGCATTCCGACGCGGTTCCGTCCGATTTCCAGTTCCACATGGAGGTGGCCCGCGCCACCGGCAACCGCCACTTTGCCGAGCTCATGACCTACCTGGGCATGGTGATCATTCCGCGCACGCGCCTGCAGACGGCGCCCGAATCGCCCGAAGGGCGGCTGACCTACCTGCGGCGCGTGCACCAGGAGCACGAGAGCATCTACTGCGCCATCCGCGACCGGGACGCCGAGGCCGCCCGTGCGGCCATGCGCACGCACCTGGCCAACAGCCGCGAGCGCCTGCGGCGGGCCCAGGTGGCGGACGTGGCCACCGTGTAAACGGCTGCCCTCGCGACAGCGGGGCATGGGCTAGTTGTCAGACATCGTTTAACATGGCCGACCGATTTTGATGACTTGCCACGCCTGGCGGGTCGATTCAGGCAACCCCACTTCCACCGCACCATGACCCAACTCCATTCCATCGACGCGCGCACCGGCGCCGCCCATGCCGACGTTCTCACCGCCTCCAGCCCGGCCGACATCGACGCCGCGGTGCAGGCCGCCCACGCCACGGCCGCCGCCTGGGGCAGCAGCGACGGCACCCAGCGCGCGGCCCTGCTCGACGGCCTGGCCGCCGCGCTGGAGGCCGACCGCGAGGCCCTGGTGGCCCTGGCCGACCGCGAAACCGCGCTGGGCGCCGGGCGCCTGAACGGCGAGCTGGACCGCACCGCCTTCCAGCTGCGCCGCTTTGCCGATATGACCCGCCGCGGCGTGCCCTTCGAGGTGCTGGACGACCCGGCCGTGCCGGGCGCGCCGCCCGTGGGCCACCCGGCCATGGTGCTGCAGCGCCTGCCGCTCGGCCCGGTGGCCATGTTTGCCGCCAGCAATTTTCCGTTCGCCTTCTCGGTGCTGGGCGGCGACACCGCCTCGGCCCTGGCCGCTGGCTGCCCGGTGGTGGTGAAGGCGCACCCCGGCCACCCACACCTGTCGCAGCGCGTGTGGGGTCTGGTGCAGCAGGTGCTGGCCGCGCAAGGCCTGCCCGCCGGGCTGGTGGGCCTGGTGCAGGGCGCCGGCGTCGAGGTGGGTGTGGCCCTGATCCGCCACCCGCTGATCGCCGCCGGTGCGTTCACCGGCTCCACCCGCGGCGGCGCGGCCCTGCAGGCCGAAGCCAACGCCCGCCCGCGCCCGATTCCGTTCTACGGCGAGCTGGGCTCCATCAACCCGGTGCTGGCCCTGCCCGCTGCGCTGGCAACCAGGGGCGCTGAACTGGCGACCACGCTGGCGGCATCCGTTGCCATGGGCTGCGGGCAGTTCTGCACCAACCCCGGCCTGATCGTGCTGGTGGACGGCGCCGAGTCCGACGCCTTCGTGGCGGCGCTGACCGACGCGCTGAAAGCCCAGCAACCCCACGCCATGCTCACGGCCGGCATGCGCCAGGCCTTCGGCAGCGGCGTGGAGCGCTGGCGCACCCTGGGTGCCACCACGCTGGTGCAGCAGCCGGACAGCGGCCACGCGCCCGGCCCGCAGCTGCTGCAGGTGCCGGCGGCCCGCTTCCTGTCCGAGCCGGCGCTGCACGACGAAGTCTTCGGACCCGCCAGCCTGATCGTTCGCGCGGCGTCCACCCGCGAGGTGTTGCAGGTGCTCGCGGCCGTGGCCGGCAGCCTGACCGTGACGATCTGGGGTGCCGACACCGACACCGCCGAGAACCGCGCGCTGGTGCGCGGCGCCATGGCGATCGCCGGGCGCGTGCTGTTCGCCGGTGTGCCCACGGGCGTGGCCGTCACCGCGGCCCAGCAC
>JAGXRS010000128.1 GCA_018335615.1 Hydrogenophaga sp.
ACGCGCCCGGCCCCTGCGGTGCTGCCCATCCTGGCGCCGCCACTGGCACCGCCACCGGCACCGCCACCGGCACCGCCCGTATCACGGCCCACCCCCGCCACAGCCGCCACAGCCGCCAAGGCAACGGGCAGCGTCGCAGCGTCTGCTGAGCTGGCGCCCGCATCCTCGAAGCCCGCGGCCAGTACCGCCACGGCTGCGGTGCGCCGCTTTGCCGATCTGCCGCCCGACACGCGCGCGCAGTTGCCCGCGGTGAATGTCAGTGGCTCCACCTATTCGCAGAATCCCGCGCTGCGCATGCTCATCGTCAACGGCAAGGTCATGCAGGAAGGCAGCGAGATCACACCCGGGTTCACGGTGGAAACCATTGGTCCACGCAGCGCGGTGCTGAACCACCACGGCGTGCGCTACAGCATTGGTTATTGACCACGCCCTGTCCGACCCGGCGCTTTCCCCCGCTTTTTTCTCCACCGCTCGCATGCCCCAAGCTCCCATGCCCATGCCCGACACCCCACCCGTCCTGCGCGTGCGGGACCTGCACTTTGCCTGGCCGCACGGCGTCCTCTTTGAATCGCTCGGTTTTGACGTCGGCCCCGGCGTGAGCCTGGTGCGCGGCGAGGACGGCTGCGGCAAGAGCACCTTGCTGGCGCTGCTGTCGGGCCACCAGCCGCTACAGCGGGGAACGGTGCAGCTGGGCGGCTGCTCGCTGCACACGCAGCCCGAGTCGTACCGCCGCCAGGTGTTCTGGATCGACCCGCAGACCGATGCGCTGGATGCCATCAGCGCCGCCACCTGGCTGGCCAGCGTGGCGCCCCGGTACCCGGACTTCCGGGCCGACGTGCTGGCCGACCTGATCGAGGGCTTCGGGCTGGCGCCTCACCTGGACAAGCCGATGTACATGCTCTCCACCGGCAGCAAGCGCAAGGTGTGGCTGAGCGCCGCCTTCGCCTGCGGGGCGCCGCTCACGCTGATCGACCAGCCCTTCGCCGCGCTCGATGGCCCATCGATGCGCTTCCTGCGCGAGTTGCTGCAGGAAGCAGCCGAACACCCCAGCCGCGCGTGGCTCCTGGCCGACCACAGCGCGCCCGACGGCGTGCCGCTGGCGCAGGTGATCGACCTCTGACCGGCGCCGTCGGCCGAGCCCTCAGCGCCCGCCCAGTCCCATGCCGCGCGAAATCACCTCTTTCATGATCTCGTTCGTGCCGCCGTAGATGCGCTGCACGCGTGCATCGGCATAGGCGCGGGTGATCGGGTATTCCCACATGTAGCCGTAGCCGCCGAAGAGCTGCACACACTCGTCCATCACCTTGCACTGCAGGTCCGAGCACCAGTACTTGGCCATGCTGGCGGTGGCGGTGTCGAGCTTGCCCACGGCCAACAGTTCGCAGCACTTGTCCACGAACACGCGCGCCACCTGCACCTCGGTCTGCATCTCGGCCAGCTTGTAGCGCGTGTTCTGGAACGCGGCCACGGTCTGGCCGAAGACCTTGCGGTCTTTCACATAGGTCACCGTCCAGTCGATGGCCGCCTGAGCGGCCGCCACCGCGCTGATGGCGATCTGCAGGCGCTCCCAGGGCAGCTGCTCCATGAGGCAGATGAAACCCTTGCCCTCCATGGCCGGGCCGCCCAGCAGGTTGTCGGCTGGCACGCGCACGTTGTCGAAGAACAGCTCGGACGTGTCCTGCGCCTTCATGCCCAGCTTCTTCAGGCGCTTGCCCTTCTCGAAACCCGGCATGCCGCGCTCGACCAGCAGCAGGCTGGTGCCCTTGGCGCCGGCGGCCGGGTCGGTCTTGGCGACCACGATCACCAGATCGGCGTGCCAGCCGTTGGTGATGAAAGTCTTGCTGCCATTGAGCAGGTAGCTGCCGTCGGCCTGCCGGATGGCGGTGGACTTCACGCCCTGCAGGTCGGAACCGGCAGCCGGCTCGCTCATGGCGATGGCGCCCACCATCTCGCCCGTGGCCAGCAGCGGCAGGTACTTCTGCTTCTGCGCCTCGGTGCCGTAATGCAGGATGTAGGGCGCCACGATCTCGCTGTGCAGCCCGTAGCCGATGCCGCTGAAGCCGCCGCGCGCCAGCTCCTCCATCTGCACCACCGAGTACAGCTTGTCGGCGTCCGAGCCGCCGTAGGCCTCGGGCATGGTCATGCACAAGAAGCCGTTCTCGCCCGCCTTGCGCCACACGTCGCGGTCCACGTAGCCCTGCTCCTCCCAGGCCTCGTGAAAGGGCGCGATTTCCTTGTCCATGAAGCGGCGGAAGCTGTCCCGAAAAGCTTCGTGGTCGGCGTTGAAAAGGGTGCGGTCGATCATGCGTGTCACCTACCAGACGGTTGAACAGATTTATACAAAGCGATTGCTTGGCAAAAGTCTATACTGATTCGGTTTTTCAGCAAGCCGGGCGAACGCCCACCCAGTTCCCCAGGAGACAGCATGAGCGACGCATTCATTTTTGACGCCATCCGCACCCCGCGCGGCAAGGGCAAGAAAGACGGCAGCCTGCACGAGGTCAAGCCCGTCAACCTGCTCGCCGGCCTGCTGGGCGAGCTGCAGCGCCGCAACGACCTGGACACCGCCGCGGTGGACGACGTGGTGATGGGCATCGTCTCGCCCATCGGCGAACAGGGCTCGGTGCTGCCCAAGGTGGCCGCCCTGAAGGCCGGCTGGGACTGGCGCTGTGCCGGCGTACAGGTCAACCGCTTCTGCGCCTCCGGACTGGAAGCCGTGAACATGGCCGCGATGAAGGTGAAGAGCGGCTGGGAAGACCTGGTGGTGGCCGGCGGCGTGGAGAGCATGAGCCGCGTGCCCATCGGCTCCGACGGCGGCGCCTGGGCGCAGGACCCCGAGACCAACAGCGCCACGCTGTTCGTGCCGCAAGGCATTGGCGCCGACCTGATCGCCACGCTCAACGGCTTCAGCCGCGCCGACGTGGACGCCTTCGCGCTCGAATCGCAGAAACGCGCCAGCGCCGCCCGCGCCGCGGGTCTCTTCGACGCTTCGGTGATCGCCGTGAAGGACGCGCTGGGCCAGGTGATCCTGGCGCAGGACGAATTCATCAAGCCCAATACCACGCTGGAAGGGCTGGGCGGGCTCAAGCCCGCGTTCGAACAGCTGGGCGCGATGGGCTTTGACGCCGTGGCCCTGCAGCGCTACCCGCAGGTGGAGCGCATCCACCACGTGCACCACGCCGGCAACTCGTCCGGCATCGTGGACGGCGCGGCGGCCGTGCTGATCGGCAGCGAGGCAGCGGGCAAAACCCACAGCTTCACGCCGCGCGCTCGCATCGTGGCGGTGGCGCTCTCGGGCGCCGACCCGACCATCATGCTCACCGGACCGATGCCCGCCGCGTGCAAGGCGCTGGCGAAGGCGGGCCTCACCATCGACCAGATCGACCTGTTCGAAGTGAACGAGGCTTTCGCCGCCGTGCCCATGAAGTTCATGCAGGAGATGGGCGTGCCGCACGAGAAGGTCAACGTGAACGGAGGCGCCATCGCGCTCGGCCATCCGCTGGGCGCCACCGGCGCCATGATCCTGGGCACGCTGGTGGACGAGCTGCACCGCCGCCAGCTGCGCTACGGCCTCGCCACCCTTTGCGTTGGCGGCGGCATGGGGATTGCGACGATTGTTGAACGCGTCTGAACCAGCGGAGCAAAAACATGATCACCAAAACCATCCGCTACGAACTCGCTGACGGCATCGCCACCATCACCTTCGACGAGCAGGGCTCTCCCGTCAACACCATGTGCCTGCAGTGGCAGGACGACCTGGACGCCATCGCGGCACAGGTGGCGAAGGACAAGGCCCAGCTCAAGGGCATCGTGCTGGCCTCGGCCAAGAGCACCTTCTTCGCGGGCGCCGACCTCAAGGGCGTGATGCGCTCCACCGCTGCGGACGGCCCGCGTGTGTTCCAGGAGATCGAGCGCATCAAGCGCAACTTCCGCACCATCGAAACGCAGGGCGTGCCGGTGGTGAGCTGCCTCAACGGCGCGGCGCTGGGTGGCGGCTGGGAGGTGGCGCTGGTGGGCCACCACCGCATCGCCGTGAACAACCCCAAGATCCAGTTCGGCCTGCCCGAGATCACGCTGGGCCTGATTCCCGGCGGTGGCGGCATCACCAAGATGACCCGCGTGCTGGGCCTCACGGCGGCCCAGCCCTACGTGCTGGAGAGCAAGCTCTTCGGCCCCGAGGAGGCCCTGAAGATCGGCGTCGTGCACGAGCTGGTGGCCACGCCGAACGAGCTGATGCCGCGGGCACTGGCCTTCATCGAAGGCGCGCAAGGCAAGCCCGAAGCCGCCCAGCATGTGTGGGACCGCAAGGACTACAAGATGCCCGGCGGAACACCGAGCAACCCCAAGATCGCCGGCATGCTGAGCGTGGCACCAGCGGTGCTGAAACAGAAAACGCGCGGCCTCTACCCCGCCCCCGAAGCGGCGCTCGCCGCCATGGTCGAAGGCGCGATGGTCGACTTCGACACCGCCATGCGGGTGGAAAGCCGCTACCTCGCTGGCCTGATGACCAGCGCCGTGGCGAAGAACATGATCAACACGTTCTTTTTCAACCTGAACGCCATCAAGGGCGGTCAGTCGCGGCCGAAAGATGTGCCGAAGTACCAGCCGAAGAAGGTCGGCATCCTGGGCGCCGGCATGATGGGTTCGGGCATCGCTTACGCGCAGGCCACCAGGGGCATCGCCACCGTGCTCAAGGACGTGAGTGCCGAGGCCGCTGAGAAAGGCAAGTCGTACACCGCCAAGCTCACGCAGAAGCGGGTCGACAAGGGCCAGATGGCGCCTGAGAAACAGCAGGGCATCCTGAACCTCATCACGCCCACTGCGAGCGCGCAAGATTTGCAGGGCTGCGACCTGATCATCGAGGCGGTGTTCGAGAACCGCGAACTCAAGGCACGCGTGACGCAGGAGGCCGAGCCCCTGCTCGGCGAGGGCGGTTTCTTCGCCAGCAACACCTCCACCCTGCCCATCTCGGGCCTGGCCCAGGCCAGTGCCAAGCCGCAGACATTCGTCGGCATCCACTTCTTCAGCCCGGTGGACAAGATGAAGCTGGTGGAAATCATCCGCGGCAAGGCAACGGACGACGAGACCATTGCCCGCGCTTACGATTACGTGCAGGCGCTGGGCAAGCTGCCCATCGTGGTGAACGACTCGCGCGGTTTCTACACCAGCCGCACCTTTGGCACCTTCGTCATGGAAGGCGCGGCCATGCTCGGTGAGGGCATTCCGGCGCCCGTGATCGAAAACGCCGCCATGCAGGCCGGCATGCCCGTCGGGCCGCTGGCGGTGCTGGACGAAACCGCCCTGTCCCTCTCGGTGCATGTGTTGGACCAGACCCGCGCCGACCTCGCCGCTGAAGGCAAGACTCACACCGCCACGCCCGGCGAACTGCTGGTGGAGTTCATGGTGAAAGAACTCAAACGCCCCGGCCGGGCCGCCGGCGGTGGTTTCTACGACTACCCGGCGGGCCAGAAAAAACAGCTCTGGCCGGAACTGAAGACCCGCTTCGAGAAATCGGACGCGGCCTGGGATCTGCAGGCCGTGAAAGACCGCCTGCTTTACCGCCAGGCGGTCGAGACGGCCCGCTGCCTGGCCGAAGGCGTGCTCACCAGCGTGCACGACGGGAACATCGGCTCCATCTTCGGCATCGGCTTCCCCGGCTGGACCGGCGGCGCGCTGCAGTTCATCTACGGCCAAGGTATCAACGCGTTCGAGCGGCGCTGCGGCGAACTGGCTGCGCGGTTCGGCGAAGGCTTCGCGCTCAGCGAGGCCGTGAAGTCAGCCATCCGCCAGCATCAACCCACATACTGAACCCATGAAACGACTCGACGGAAAAATCTCCCTCATCACCGGCGCCGCCCAGGGCATTGGCCTGGCCACCGCGCTCAAATTCGCCCGCGAAGGCGCCACCGTGGTCGTCTGCGACGTGAAGCAGGCGGCGGTGGACGAGGCGGTGAAGCTCTGCGAGGCCGAAGGCGCCACGGCGGTGGGCTTCGTGATGGACGTGACCCAGCGCGAGATGGTCGACGCCGTGGTGACCCAGGTACGCGAGCGCTTCGGCCGCATCGACGTGCTGGTGAACAACGCCGGCATCACGCAGGACGCGCGCCTGCAGAAGATGACGCTGGAGCAGTTCGACCGCGT
>JAGXRS010000129.1 GCA_018335615.1 Hydrogenophaga sp.
CGGCGCCAGCGCACGCGCCACGCCCAGCAGGAGGGTGCCGTCACCCGCGCCGAGTTCGAGGACGCGCAGGGGCCGCTGTCCCTGCCACGCGGGCACCAGCGATTGCCAGGCCCGGCTCAGCAGGGCGCAGCTGCCCATGGCACGGTGCACGCGCATGAGGTCGCGGCGCGAGCGCTGCGCGGCCGGGTCCTGCGCCGGCAGGTGGTCCAGCGCCTCGGGGGCGACGGTGCGGGCGAGCATCATGCCGGCTCCCTGCGCGCGCGTTGGCTCATTGCACCTCCAGCAGCGCACCGTGGCAGCTGAAGCCGGCGCCGAAGGCCGAGAGCCACCACCAGCCACCGGGCGTGTCCTCGGCCAGGGCCGCCTGCAGCACGAAGTAGACGAAAGCGCTGGAGAGATTGCCGTGCTCGCGCAGCATGGCCGCGCTGTGGCGCAGGGCGCGCTCGTCCAGCTGCAGGCGCTCGGCCAGGGCGAGCAGCACGTCGCGCCCGCCGGCGTGGAAGATCCAGGCGCCGATGTCGGGCGGCGCCAGAGCCGCGCGCTGCAGCACCGTGTCCAGCACCTGCTGCGCGTGGCGCGCGGCCAGTGCGGGCACCTCGCGCGTGAGCACGTTGCGCAGCAGGCCGCCGCGCTGCTCGAAGCGCAGCGCCTCGCGGTGCGCGGGCAGCGTGAGCGACGCGCTGTCGCACCAGGCGATGCGGCGGCGGTGGGGTGGTGCGGTGCGCGAGAGCACGGCCGCGCCGGCGCCATCGCCAAACAGGCAGGCGCTGATGAGCACGCCCGGGTCGTCGTCCAGGTACATGGCGGCGCTGCTCACCTCCACGCAGACCGAGAGCACATGCTGCGCCGTGCCGGCACCCAGCAGGGCGTGGCCGAGTTGCAGGTTGGGCAGGGCCGCGGCGCAGCCCTGGCCCACCAGGTCGAAGGTCTGCACGTCGTCGCGCAGGCCCAGGCCTTCCAGCACGTATCCCGACAGGCCGGGGCACAGGGTGCCGGTGCAGGTGCTCACCACCACCGCGTCGATCTGCCGCGGCGGCAGGTCGGCCTGGTCGAGTGCGCGGCGCGCGGCCTGCACGGCCAGCGCCGGGGCGTGGCGGGCGAAGCGCTGCGCGAGCGTGTCGGGGTCGATGGCAAACACCTCATCGATGCGGTCCACCGCCAGGTGCCGGGTTTGCATGCCGTTGTCGCGCTGCAGCACGGTGCGCGCGATCCAGTGCGAGCGGCGGTCGAGCCGCTGCAGCCAGTCGGAACGCTCGAACGCGGCCAGGCACTCGGCCTTGGTGTAGCGCTGCGGCGGGGTGGCGGTGCCGAGCCCGGAAAAGAACATGGGGAGCCGGGGCGAGAAAGCGTGGCGCGCGGTGGGCCGCGCGGGCTCAGCTGTCGTCGGACAGGCCGGTGACCGAGCGGTGTTCGCCCAGGCCGATGGGCTTGCCCGCGGCCACGGAGGCGCTCATGTTGAAGGCGCGCACCATGCGGCTGTTGGGGCCGTCCCAGTAGTCGGCGGCGTCGGGCACGAACTTCAGCAGGGCCAGGTTGGGCGAGTCCGGGCCGTCGGGAAACCAGGGCCGTGCCATCGGCGTCCAGAGCCGCTCGATGTGGCTGCGGTCGGTGTCGATCTCGCCATGGCCCGAGAGCGACACATAGGTGCTGCCGTCGATGTCGGAGAAGGCCAGGTTCACCGCGTCGAGGTGATCGGCCTTGTCCGACGGCACGCTGGTGAAGAACCAGACCACGCCGTCGGCGTCCATCTCCAGCGCGGCCATCGGGCGCGAGGCCAGCGAGCCGTCGGCCTCGCGCGTGGTCATCATGGCAATGGGGATGTCTTTGATCAGATCGGCCACATGGCCGATGTCCGGGCGGTTCTGGGTCTGGATTTTCATGGTGGGCCTCTGGCGCTGAAGGGGGTGCCGGTCAGGCCGCGACAGGGGGCGAGGCGCTGGCTGGGACATGGCACACCACCGTAGGGGCGGCTGCCGTGGGGGTCTGTTCGCTGGCGCACCTTGGTGCGCCGCCGTCGCGCCGGCGTTACACGCCATGGCCTGCGTACGTTGTCACACAGACGATGACAGGTGCTGCGTGAACGATACGCGGTGTTTCCGGTCGTATCGAATGAAAGGCCATGTGGTGAGCTTTCCTGTCCCCTCCTCCGAGGCCCGCGGCGCCCCCGCCGCCGGCCCCCATGCCCCGCGCGCCTGGGCCCGCTGGCTGCCCCCGCTCATGCTGCTGGCGCTGGCCGCGGGCTGCGTGGTGGTGGCCGCGCGCACGGTGACGGGCCTGCGCGAGACGGTCGAGCTCGCGCGCCTGAGCGAGCCGCTGCAGCACGCGCCGCGCGGGGCGCGCATGCGCTTGCTGATCGTGGGCGACAGCACCGGCGTGGGCACCGGGGCCAGTGGCCCGCGCGAGAGCGTGGCCGGCCTGCTGGCGCGCGAGTTTCCCCTGCTGCACATCGAGAACCGCTCACGCGACGGTGCCACGCTGGACGATGTGACGCGCCAGCTCGGGGGCCAGGCCCGCTTCGACATGGTGCTGGTGCAGGCCGGCGGCAACGATGTGATCCGCCTGGGCGGGGCGCACGGGCTGCGCCACGATGTGGACCGCATCGTGGCGCTGGCCCACGAGCGGGCCGAACAGGTGGTGCTCATGCCGGCAGGCAACATCGGCAACGCGCCTTTCTTTCGCGCGCCGCTCTCCTGGTGGATGACCTGGCGTTCGCGCCAGCTGCACCGGTTCGTGCAGGCCGCGGCCGAGCGCCACGGTGCGGTCTACGTGAACCTGTTCCACGAGCACGACGACGATCCCTTCGTGGCACAGCCCGGGCTCAACGCACGCGATGGCCTGCACCCGAGCGACGCCGGGTACCGCGCCTGGTTCGACGCGCTGATGTCCCAGGCCGACCTGCGGCGGCAGCTGGCCCGCACGCTGGGGCCACCCGCGCCCCGTGCCGCGGCGCTCTGAGGAACCTGCGCGGGTCAGCCGGCCCTTTGCGTGTGGGTGCGCCATCGCACGGACCCACCCGTGCGCCTCTTGTACGGTGGTCCGCAGTCGGGCTGTGTGAACCTTTCGGTCACGCCGTCGTCCGACTCATCAGGAGACTTTGCCCATGCACCCGTTGACCCCCGACTCCCTGAAGGAGCTGACCGCCCAGGTCACGCCGCCCTGTCTCTCGCTGTACCAGCCGACGCACCGCAGCCACCCCGACAACCGGCAGGACCCGATTCGTTACCGCCAAGGCATTGAAACGCTGGAAGCCTCGCTGCGACTCGTCCATCCGGACGCTGATGTGCAGGCCCTGATGGCACCGTTTCGCGAACTGGCCGGCAACGACGATTTCTGGAACCACACGCTGGACGGACTGGCCGTGCTGGGCAGTGCCGACGTGTTCCGCGTGTTCGTGCTCCCGCGCCCGGTCCCCGAACTGGCCCTGGCGGCCAGCAGCTTCCACGTCAAGCCGTTGCGACGCTTCCTGCAGTCGGTGGACCGCTACCAGGTGCTCGGCCTCAGCCGCGACAAGGCGCGCCTGTTCGAGGGCAACCGCGACGGCCTGACCGAGGTGGACCTGGCCGCGGATGTGCCGCGCACCTCCACCGAAGCCCTGGGCGACCAGCTCACCGAGCCGCACCAGACCGTGTCGTCACGCGGCGGCATCGGCCCGGGCAGCACGCCGCTGATGCACAGCACCGGCGGCAAGAAGGACGAGGTGGACCTGGATGCCGACCGCTATTTCCGCGCGCTCGACCGCGCCCTGATCGAGCACCATTCCAAGCCCAGCGGCCTGCCGCTGTTGCTGGCGGCGCTGCCCGAGCACCACCACCGTTTTCGCCAGGCCAGCCACAACCGCCTGCTGCTGCCCGACGGGCTGGAGATCAACCCCGAGGCGCTGGACATCCGCACGCTCAGCGAGCGTGCCTGGGAGGTGGTCGAGCCCCAGTACCTGGCGCGCCAGCAGGCCTGGGGTGACGCCTACGGCGTGGCCCATGCCAAAGGCCTGGGCAGCGATGAGATCCACGAGGTGGCGCGGGCCGCAGCGCAGGGCCGGGTGGCCACACTGCTGATCGAAGACGAGCGCCAGGTCGCCGGCAGCCTGGACGCGAGCACCGGCCACGTCGAGTTGACCGACGATCTGGGGAGCCCATCCGTGGACGACCTGCTCGACGACATCGGTGAACTGGTCGAGCGCATGGGCGGTGAGGTACACGTCATCGCCGCGGCCCGCATGCCCACCAACACCGGCCTGGCCGCCACGTTCCGCCACTGAAGAAGCCCCGCCGCTTCTCTGCCTTTCCCACCATCCCATCCATGGAGACTTCATGAAAATTCAGGTCAACACCGACGACAACATCGAAGGGCGTGAAGCCCTCGCCGAACAGGTCAGCGCCACGGTGGAGAACGCCCTGCGCCGCTACACCGACCAGATCACCCGCGTGGAGGTGCACCTGGGCGACGAGAACGCGGGCAAGAGCGGGCAGCGCGACCAGCGCTGCATGGTGGAGGCGCGCCTGGAAGGGCGACAGCCCGTGGCCGCCACCGCACTGGCCGCCACGCTGCCCCAGGCGGTGCAGGCCGCGGCCGACAAACTGGCCCGCCAGCTCGAAACCCAGCTGGGCCGCCTGACCACGGCGCAGCGTTCGAACGCCCACAAAGAGGTCTGAGCGGCGCAGCCGCGGGCGGATTACGATGCGGGATCTTCCACCGCCGCGCGCCTGCCCATGCTCCGCTACCTCACCGTACCCGTCACCGCCTTCGCCCAGAACTGCTCCATCGTCTGGTGCGACGAAACCCGGCAAGCCGCCATCATCGACCCGGGCGGTGATCTCGATCGCCTGCAGGCCGAGGTGGCGCGCCTGGGCCTGCAGCTGCAGGCCATCTGGCTCACCCACGCCCACATCGACCACGCCGGCGGCACCGCCGAGCTGGCCGAGCGGCTGGGCCTGCCCATCATCGGCCCGCACCCTGGCGACCAGTTCTGGATCGACGGCCTGCCGCAGCAGAGCCAGATGTTCGGCTTTCCGCCGAGCGAGCGCTTCACGCCCACGCGCTGGCTGGCCGACGGCGACACGGTGCAGATCGGCCGCTGCACGCTCGAGGTGCGCCACTGCCCCGGCCACACGCCGGGCCATGTGGTGTTTCACTCAAAGGAAGCCAAGCGCGCCTTCGTGGGCGACGTGCTGTTCGCCGGCAGCATCGGCCGCACCGACTTCCCGCAGGGCAACCACGCGCAGCTCATCAGCAGCATCCGCGAGCGCCTGTGGCCGATGGGCGACGACACCGTGTTCATTCCCGGCCATGGCCCGGAGAGCAGCTTCGGGGAAGAGCGGCGCAGCAACCCGTATGTGCGGGGCAGCTGAACCACAGCGCCGTGCGCGGCGTCGGCGAACCGGGAGCAGTTCCGGGGTCGCGCGTTTTTCGGGGGAGTGCACGGGCATGAGCGCGAGAGGCGCGGCATGCTCAGTGCGCGATGGAAAACACCAGCCGCATCAGGTCCGACTGCCGCCGGGCGCCGGTTTTCCCGAAGATGCTGCGCAACTGGGTGCGCACCGTGGCAACGCCCACCGCGCGCTGCTGGGCCACTGTTTCCGGGGTCAGGCCGGCACAGAGGGCGTCCACCAGGTCCAGCTCGGCCGTGCTGAGCTGGTACAAGCTGCGCATGAGCGAGCGAACGTCGGTTGCGCTGCGGCCCTCGCGGAACAGGAACGCCACCGCCGCCGCCCGTGAACCCCGGGGCGTTGAGGGCGGTGGTGGCGCGAGCCGGGCCACCACGCCCTGCCCGACCGGGCCCCACAGGCGGACCGAGCGCGAGAGCCGGGCATCGAAGCGGTAGGTGGAGCAGGCGTGGATCGCCTGTTCCAGCGCCGCGTTCAGGGCGGCTTCCTGCGCCCGCAGGCGCCCCTGCACCACCAGACGAAGACGGGCGTCCGCGAACAGGCTGTCGGCGGCCGGGTTGCTCAGCAAGATCTGTCGATCAACGGCCAGCACCACCACCGGCATGGACAGCCGTTCCAGCGCCAGCGCGGCCGGGTTCTGCACGGCCACCCCCAGGCGGTGGCGGACCTCCATGGCCTCGATGAAATGCGGCGCGATCTCGTTCAACGGCACCCGCTGCTCCTGCGAGAAGGGGTCGGACCGCACCGGGCGGTAGAAACACAGGGCGGTCAGCGGCTGGCCGGGGGTGAGGCCGTCGTTGAGCACCACGCCGAGGTTGCGCCCGATGTCGCACGGCACCAGGTAGTCGGCAAACATGCGGCTGCGCCGCATCTCCTGCTCGGGCACCAGCCCATCCGTCTGCCAGGCAAAGCCCGTCTTCAGGGTCCCGTGGCGCCGCAACAGGGCCTGGTACCAGAGGTCG
This sequence comes from Hydrogenophaga sp., assembly GCA_018335615.1. Lineage (GTDB taxonomy): Bacteria > Pseudomonadota > Gammaproteobacteria > Burkholderiales > Burkholderiaceae_C > Hydrogenophaga. The sequence continues at coordinate 6,344 of JAGXRS010000129.1, forward strand.
ACCGTGGAAACCTCGGTCAGGAACTGCCGCACCACCGGCTCCGGCAGGCCGTGGGACACGCACAGGCCGCCGTCGGACTCGCGCTGGTACGTGGTGAACAGAAAGCTGCCGGATGCACCCATCAGCGCCGCTGAGCGGCCGATGACGTCCTGCCACGGACGGTCGCCCAAGGCCGCCGCGTAGATGTCGCGTACAAGACCCGAATCGGTGGTCATCGCCCTTGCCCCCCCGCAGTGGCACGTGGTTCGATTGATCGGGCATCTTCCCGCGCCCCTGGCCAGCGTTGCGTAACTCGAGGTATCCGGTTGCACGCCGTGTTTCAAAGCGGCTGCTCCACGCTGCGCGGGACTCCACCAGATGGTGGATGTCGGTGATGAAACGGGTGTGCACCATGTCCTGACCGGACATTCAGCACCGGACCAGGAGGTTGTCATCATGGCATTTCAAGCGCCCGCATCAGCTTCAACCCGACCCAGCCGCCTGTTGCGTTGGCACAGGTGGCACGCGGTGATCACCAGCCCCTCGCAGAGGCTTCGCGGAGCGGCTTCGGGTTCGCCGATGCACCGGGCCTGGGGCGCCCTTCTGTTGCTGGGCGCACTGGCCGGCTGTGGCGGCAGTGGCTCGACGCCCGCGCCCGACGCCCCCCGTGTGACCCTGAGCGGCACCGCCG
>JAGXRS010000130.1 GCA_018335615.1 Hydrogenophaga sp.
CCGCGCTGCGCTTCTCCCCCGCACCGGCGGGGGCCGGCGCCCCGGCCGCCGCATCCGGCGGGAGCAATGTGCTCTCCACCCTGATGCCACGCATGCCGCGCACGGGCAGCCCCCGCCGCGCCGGCGAAAGCCCCGGCGGCCGGGCCCCGGGCATGCGCCAGGTCTGGGTGCTGCGCGACGGTGAACCGGTGGCCCTGCCGGTGAAAGCCGGCATCAGCGACGGGCGCATGACCGAGGTCAGCGGCGAGGGCGTGGAAGAGGGCCTGGCCGTGATCACCGACCAGCGCAGCGCCGAAACGAGGTCCCGATGAGCCATTCACCGCTGATCCGGCTGCGCGGCATCACCAAGGTGTATGGCGAGGGGAGCACGGCGTTCCAGGCGCTCAAGGGCGTCGATCTGGACATCGAGGCGGGGGACTTCGTGGCCATCATGGGCCCCAGCGGTTCCGGCAAATCCACCGCCATGAACACGCTGGGCTGCCTGGACACGCCCAGCGGCGGTGAGTACTGGTTCCAGGGCGTGCGGGTGGACGCGCTCTCGCGCGACCAGCGCGCCCGCCTGCGCCGGCGCTTTTTCGGCTTCGTTTTCCAGGGCTTCAACCTGCTGGCGCGCACCTCGGCCCAGGAAAACGTCGAACTGCCGCTGGTCTACCGCGGCGAGCCCAGCGCCGAACGGCACGCCGCCGCCGCGCGCGCACTGGCCTCGGTGGGCCTCACCGGCTGGGAGCACCACACGCCGGCCGAGCTGTCGGGCGGGCAACAGCAGCGCGTGGCGATCGCGCGGGCCATCGTCACCGAGCCGGCCGTGCTGCTGGCCGACGAGCCCACCGGCAACCTCGACACGGTGCGCAGCCAGGAGATCATGGAACTGCTCTGGCACCTCAACGCCGAGCGCGGCATCACCGTGCTCATGGTCACGCACGAGCCCGACATGGCGGCCTATGCCCGGCGCATCGTGCGCTTCGTGGACGGCGTGGTGGCCAGCGATGTGCGCAACCCGCACCCGGCCGGCGGGCAGACGGCGGGCGCGGTCGCCACCGGGGAGCACTGACCATGTGGGCCAACACCCTGCTGCTGGCGCTGCGCTCGATCCGGCGCAACCTGCTGCGCTCCTTCCTCACCATCCTGGGTATCGTCATTGGCGTGAGCGCGGTCATCACCATGGTCACGCTGGGCAACGGCGCCACCCTGGCGGTGCAGAACCAGATCGCCGGCCTGGGCACCAACCTGCTGCAGGTGCGCCCCGGCCAGCGCCTGGGCCCGGGGGGCAGCGGCGCCAGTGCGCCGGCCTTCAAGGACACGGACGCCGAGGCCATCGCCACCCAGATCGGCGGCATCAACGCTGTGGCACCCGAGGCCCGCACCGGCGCCACCTTGGTGGCCAACGGCCGCAACTGGGCCAGCAGCGTGATCGGCAGCACGAACGAATGGCTGGTCACCGGCAACTGGCGCGTGGCCAGCGGCCGGGTGTTCACCGACGACGAACTGCGGGCGGGATCGGCCGTGTGCCTGATCGGCGAGACGGTGCGCCGCGAACTCTTCGGCAGCCGCGAGGCCCTGGGCGAGCAATTGCGCGTGCGGCAGATGTCGTGCGAGGTGATCGGCATCCTGGGCTCCAAAGGCCAGGGCGCCTTCGGCAACGACCAGGACGACACCGTGCTGGTGCCCCTGAAAACCCTGCAGCGCCGCCTCACCGGCAACACCCGGGTGAACACGCTGCTGGTGTCCATGGCCGACGGCAGCGACCCGGACCGCGTCAAGGCCAGCCTGAGCCAGCTGTTGCGCGAACGGCGCAAGCTGGCCGACAGCGACGAAGACAACTTCAACGTGCTCGACACCAAGCAGCTGGGGGAAACGCTGTCGGGCACCACCCGGGTGCTGACCACGCTGCTGGGCGCGGTGGCCGCCGTGAGCCTGCTGGTGGGCGGCATCGGCATCATGAACATCATGCTCGTGAGCGTGACCGAGCGCACCCGCGAGATCGGCCTGCGCCTGGCCATCGGCGCGCTGGAGCGTGAGGTGCTGCTGCAGTTCCTGATCGAGGCGGTGGTGCTGGCCGCGCTGGGCGGCGTGATCGGCATCGTGCTGGCCACCGCCGCGTCCATCGGCCTGTCCAGCGTCATGAACGTGCCCTATGTGTTCAACCCGGGCGTGAACCTGCTGAGCTTCGTGTTCTCGGCCGGCATCGGCGTGCTGTTCGGCTACTTCCCGGCGCGCCGGGCGGCGCGGTTGAACCCGATCGACGCGCTGCGGCACGAGTAGCGCCGCCCGTCGGCGGGCCAGGCCGCCGGGATCAGCTGGCCTCGATCAGCTCGAAGCCGGTGGTGATCTCGGCCGTCTTGCCCAGCATGATGCTGGCCGAGCAGTATTTGTCGTGGCTCATGGCAATGGCACGCTCCACCGCCGCCGCCGGGATGCCCTTGCCGGTGACGGTGAAGTGCATGTGGATCCTGGTGAACACCTTGGGGTCGGTCTCGGCGCGCTCGGTGGTGAGCTTGACGCTGCAGCCGCGCACGTCGTGGCGCCCGCGCTTGAGGATCAGCACCACGTCGTAGGCGGTGCAGCCCCCGGTGCCGGCGAGCACCGTTTCCATCGGCCGGGGGGCCAGGTTGGCGCCGCCGTTCTCGGGTTTGGCCGCGTCGGGCGCGCCGTCCATGGTCAGGACGTGGCCGCTGCCCGTTTCAGCGACGAACCCCATGTGGGAGCGGGTGCCGGCCGCGCCGGTCCAGGTGACAGTGCATTCCATTGTTCGATGTCCAGCGTGAAAACCCGGCCAATCCGGGCAAACCCATCCATAACCCTGATAAAAGACAGGGAAAACCCGGGCTGTTCATGTTGCGTCGCAGCATGTACCCGGTATACTGGCGGCATTGTATTGAAGGTTGTCTCCTCTACCCTCCTCGGGTGGATTTAAGCCCGGACCGGTTTTGCCAGTCCGGGTTTTTTTTGGCCTCGCGGGCCGCCGATATGATGGGTACCAAGGAAGACCACATGCCCGCCCGCTCCAACCCGTCCCCCACCAACCCCTCGTCCCCCTCCTCACCCTCGTCCGGGAACCCTGTCGCGCCCCTGACGCCGGGTGATTACCTCAAGCGCATCCTGAACGCCCGCGTGTACGACGTGGCGGTGGAATCGGCCCTGGAGCCGGCGCGTGCCCTGAGCCGGCGCCTGGGCAACACGGTGCTGCTCAAGCGCGAAGACCAGCAACCCGTGTTCAGCTTCAAGCTGCGCGGGGCGTACAACAAAATGGCGCACCTCACGCCGCAGCAGTTGAAAAAAGGCGTGATCTGCGCCTCGGCCGGCAACCATGCCCAGGGCGTGGCATTGGGGGCGAGCAAGCTGGGCACGCGCGCCGTGATCGTGATGCCCACCACCACGCCGCAGGTGAAAGTGGACGCGGTGCAGGCCCTGGGCGGCGAGGTGTTGCTGCATGGCGACAGTTATTCAGACGCCTACACCCACGCCGTGGCCCTGCAGAAGAAGCAGGGTCTGACCTTTGTGCACCCCTTTGACGACCCGGACGTGATCGCCGGCCAGGGCACCATCGCCATGGAAATCCTGCGCCAGCTGCAGAGCCTGGGCTCGGACCACCTGGACGCGGTGTTCGTCGCCATCGGCGGTGGTGGCCTGATCTCGGGCGTGGCCAACTACATCAAGGCGGTGCGCCCCGAGATCAAGGTGATCGGCGTGCAGATGACCGATTCCAGCGCCATGCTGCGTTCGGTGCAGGCCGGCGAACGCGTGACGCTGGCGGACGTGGGCCTGTTCGCCGACGGCACCGCCGTGAAGCTGGTGGGCGAGGAAACCTTCCGCATCGCCCGCGGCCTGGTGGACGATTTCGTGGTGGTGGACACCGACGCGGTGTGCGCGGCCATCAAGGACATTTTTGTGGACACGCGCAGCATCGTCGAGCCCTCGGGTGCGCTGGCGGTGGCGGCCATCAAGCAGTACGTGGCCACGCACCAGACAACAGGCGAGACCTACGCCGCCATCCTCTGCGGCGCCAACATGAATTTCGACCGGCTGCGCTTCGTGGCCGAGCGCGCCGAGGTGGGCGAGGAACGTGAAGCCCTGTTTGCCGTGACCATTCCCGAAGAACGCGGCAGCTTCCGCCGCTTCTGCGAGCTGATTGGCGAACTGCCCGGCAACCCGCGCAACGTGACCGAGTTCAACTACCGCATCCACGATGCGCAGCGCGCCCATGTGTTCGTGGGCCTGACCACGCAGGGCAAAGGCGAGTCGGGCCAGATCGCGGCCACGCTGGGGGAGCACGGTTTCCAGACCATCGACCTGACGCACGACGACCTGGCGCAGGAGCACATCCGCCACATGGTGGGCGGGCACTCGCCGCTGTCGCACGACGAACGGCTGCTGCGCTTCGTGTTCCCGGAGCGCCCGGGTGCGCTGCTGAAGTTCCTGAGCCTGATGCGCCCCGGCTGGAACATCAGCCTGTTCCACTACCGCAACCAGGGCGCCGACTACGGCCGCATCCTGGTGGGGCTGCAGGTGCCGGCCAAAGACGACAAAGCCTTTGCCAAGTTTCTGGACACGCTGGGCTATCCCTACGTGGAGGAAACCCAGAACCCGGTCTACCGGCTGTTCCTCAAAAGCTGACCTCAGGCGGGCGCCACATGGCTGAGCCGACCGCACAGGCACCCGACGACGCCCTGCGCCTGCGCGACGCGGCAACGGACGCGTGGCTGCCCCCGGTGGTCGGCACGGCCGACGCCCGGCTGGACCACCGGTTGCAGGAGCGGCTCACGCCGGCCCACTTCCCGCCCGAGGCGCTCGGCCGGCTGGAGTCCCTGGCGCTGCAGCTCGCCCGCATCCAGAGCACCTCGGCCGAAGGCTTTCAGCGGCTCGCCCTGGACACGCCGCAGATGGTGGTGTTCGCGGCCGACCACGGCATCACCGACGAAGGCGTGTCGGCATTCCCGCAGGGCGCCACGCAGCAGCGGGTGCAGGCCCTGCTGGCTGGGAACGCGCCGGTGCACGCGCTCGCCAGCCTGCACGGCTTTGATCTCACGGTGGTGGACGCCGGCGTGGCGTCGCAGCTGCCAGCACCGCCGGGCGGCGCGTGGCGCACGCGTCTGCTGGAGCGCAAGATCGGTTACGGCACGCGCAACATGCTGCTGAGCGCGGCCATGTCGCCCGCACAGGCCCAGGCGGCCCTGCGCGCCGGCATGGACGTGGTGCGCCACCTGCCCGGCAACGTGGTGGCCCTGGGCGACGTGGGCGTGGGCAGCACCTCGTGCGCCGCCCTGCTGCTGTCGCGTCTGTGCGGCGTGCCGCTGGCCGACGCCTGCGCACGCGACGCCACGCCGCCCGGGCGGGACCCGCTGCTGCCGCAGAACAAGCGAGACAAGCTGCTGGCGGTGGCCCGCCGGCACCGCCAGGCGGTGAAGCCGCTGGACGTGCTGGCCACGATGGGCGGCTTCGAGATCGCCATGATGGCCGGCGCCATGCTGCAGGCCGCCAGCGAACGACGCGTGGTCCTCATCGACGGCTATGTGGCCGGTGCCGCCGCGCTGGTCGCACGCGGCCTGCGTCCCGCGGTGGCGGATTACCTGGTGTTTGGTCACCGATCTGCCGCACCCGGCCATCGGCTGCTGCTGATCCACCTGCAGGCCCAGCCCTTGCTGGACATGGAGCTGCGCGTGGGCCAGGGCGTGGGGGCTTTGCTGGCCTGGCCGCTGCTGCTGGCCGCGCAGCGCCTGCTCGAACGCGGGGCGCCGGCCGAGTAGACCGGATCTCGCCCGACCGGGCCTCGCTCAGGAAGCGTCGCCAGGCAACGGCGGCACCGCCAGCTCCACCGTGGTCGGCCCCGACACCGTGGCGCCCAGCCGAACGGTGCCGCGCCCCACCGCTTGCAGCACCAGACCGTTGTCCACGGTGGCGCCGACCCGGTAGGGCCGTGCGGGCTCATCGCCCACGGCAATCAGGGCAGCCCCCCGACTGCCCGCCGAGGCCACGACACCCAGCAGGGTGTAGCGGGTGACAGCCGGTGGTGGCGCTTGAGCCAGGTCCACCGCCGAGGGTGCGTCGCGCGCCCCCAGCGCCCGGGCCACGGTGGCCGGGTCGCCCACCGGCAAGGCCACGGGCGCGGCGG
>JAGXRS010000131.1 GCA_018335615.1 Hydrogenophaga sp.
CAGGCCGGTGGCGCCCCCCGCATGGGCAGACACGCGCCGACCCGGGTCGGAGGCGAACAGAATGCCCACCGCCACAAAACTCAGCCAGAAACCCGGCTGCAACAGCGCCCAGGGGTCCAGCAGCAAGACCGCCACCATCGCCAGCAGCCACACCAGGGGCCAGGGCCACTGCCGCACCGTCAGGCGAAGGCCCACCACCACGGCCAGCATGATCACGGTGCGCTGCGACGGCACGCCCCAGCCCGAAAACAGGGCATAGGCCAGCGCCAGCAGCACCCCGCCGACACCGGCAGCCAGCGGCACGGGCACCGCCAGCAGAGCCTGCGGCATCGGCCCGGCCAGACGCCGCCAGCCCGCGCCCACCAGCACGGTGGCCAGCCAGGCGAACATGGTCACATGCAGGCCCGAGATGCTCATCAGGTGGGCCACGCCGGTGGTGCGGAACAGGTCCCAGTCCTGGCGCTCGATGGCGCTCTGCTCGCCCACCACCAGGGCCGACAGCACGCCCGCCGTGCGCCCATCGTCGATCTGCGCACTGATGCGCCGGGCCACCGACTGGCGCGCCTGCTCCAGCGGGTGCCAGCCGGTGGCCCCCAGGTGCTGCGGGGCCGGGTCGCGCGGTCCGTTGCGCACATAGCCAGTGGCGCCAATGCCCTGCTCCCACAGCCAGCGCTCCCGGTCAAACCCATGCGGGTTCGCATTGCCGTGCGGGCGTTTCAGGCGCACCGTGAAACGCCAGCGGTCGCCGGCCTGCAGGCCAGGGCCCAGGCGGCCGGGCGGCTGCACGCCGGGCGGCGCGCCCCAGGCGGCAGCGCCGTACCAGCTGAGCTGCAGCCGGGGTGGCAAGGCGACGGTCTGGCCTTGCCATTCGGCGGTTTCCACCCGCAGATCGAAGCGCTCACCCAGCTCGGTGCGCCGGGGCAGGCTGGCGATGCGGCCCGTGACGGTGAGGTCCAGTCCCTCCAGCGCGGGCGACAAGGCCTGGGCGGCGAAATGGGCGGCACGAGCGCCGGTCAGTCCAAAGCCTGTTCCTGCGCCGGCCAGCAGCACCGCACACAACAGCGACCACTGGCCCCACCGCGAGGACGCCTGATCAGGCTGAAACGCCGTTCGGCCCACCCAGCCCATCACCCCCAGCGCCCCGACCAGCAGCGCCATGTACCCGTCCAGCGGCCACAACCCAGGTTGCTGCAGCTGCAGCGCGACCCCAAACACCCAGGCCAACCCCAGCAGCCAGCCGGCGTGCGCCACGATCAGCGCACCCCACCGTGCCGCGCACGACCGTCATCTGGCCCAGGACTTGCTTCTGACTCGTCACGCCGCAATGGCAAACTGTGTACCTCCGAATTCATTTTTTTGTCACTCCCTGTTGAAAGACCAGCATGGCCATTCATGTTGCCCTGAGCCACATCACCCATTATCAGTACGACCGCCCCGTCAAACTGGGCCCCCAGGTGGTGCGGCTGCGGCCCGCGCCGCACAGCCGCACCAAGGTGCTGTCGTATTCCCAGCGCATTGAGCCGGCCGGGCATTTCATCAACTGGCAGCAGGACCCGTTTGCCAACTACCAGGCGCGGCTGGTGTTCCCGGAGCCCACCACGGAATTCAAGGTCACGATCGACCTCGTGGTGGAAATGGCGGTGCACAACCCCTTCGACTTCTTCCTGGAACCCTCGGCTGAGAACGTCCCCTTCGACTACGACCCCTCCCAGCGCCAGGAACTGGCGCCCTACCTCGTCACCGCGCCGGCGGGCCCCCTGCTGCAGGCCTACCTCGACCAGATCGACCGCGGCGAGCAGCGCACCATCGACTTCCTGGTGGCCATCAACCAGCGCCTGCAGCAGGACATCGCCTACACCATCCGCATGGAGCCGGGCGTGCAGACGCCCGAAGACACGCTGACGCTGAAGAGCGGTTCCTGCCGCGACACCGGCTGGCTGCTGGTGCAGATCCTGCGCCACATGGGCTTGGCGGCGCGCTTCGTCTCGGGCTACCTGATCCAGCTCAAGTCCGACGTGACCTCGGTGGACGGCCCCAACGGACCCGAAACCGATTTCACCGACCTGCACGCCTGGTGCGAGGTGTTCCTGCCCGGCGCCGGCTGGATCGGGCTGGACCCGACATCGGGCCTGCTCGCGGGTGAAGGCCACATTCCGCTGGCCTGCACACCGCAGCCCTCCAGCGCGGCCCCAGTGGAAGGCGGCGTGGACGAATGCGAGGTCGAGTTCAGCCACCACATGAGCGTGGCGCGGGTGCACGAATCGCCCCGCGTGACCAAGCCCTACACCGACGAGCAATGGAGCGGCGTGCTGGCGCTGGGCGAGCAGGTGGACGCCGACCTGCAGGCCCACGACGTGCGCCTGACCATGGGTGGCGAGCCCACCTTCGTGGCCACCGCCGACCGCGACGCAGCCGAGTGGAACACCGACGCCCTGGGCCCGACCAAGCGCGGCTACGCCACCGAGCTGCTGGACCGCCTGCGCGCCGAATACGGTGATGGCGGCTTCGTGCACATGGGCCAGGGCAAGTGGTACCCCGGCGAGCAGCTGCCGCGCTGGGCACTCTCGCTGTTCTGGCGCGCCGACGGCGAGCCCTGCTGGCACAACCCGACCCTGCTGGCGGACGAACGCGACGAAGCGCGTTACGGCGACGACGACGCACGCCGCTTCACCCAGGCGCTGGCGCGCAAGCTGGGCCTGTCCACCCAGTACATCACCCCCGGCTATGAAGACACCTGGTACTACCTGTGGCGCGAGCGCCGCCTGCCGGTGAACGTGGACCCGTTCGACGCCAAGCTCGACGACGAACTGGAGCGCGCGCGCCTGCGCCGCGTGTTCGCCCAGGGGCTGGATGCCACGGTCGGCTACGTGCTGCCGCTGCAGGCCGACGGCGACGGCCCGCTGTCCAACGGCGGCAAGAGCACCTACAAGCGCGTCTCGGGCACGCGCTGGTCCACCGGCCCCTGGTTCTTCCGCGACGAGCGCATGTACCTGGTGCCCGGCGACTCGCCCATGGGCTACCGCCTGCCGCTCGATTCGCTGCCCTGGGTGTCGGCCAGCGACTACCCGTACCACATCGAGCAGGACCCGCACACCGCGCGCGACCCGCTGCCCGTCGGCGCGGCGGTGAAGCACCAGGTGTCGCCGCACCAGATCGGCGGCGGCTTTGCCGAGGGCGGCACCGTGTCGCTGCAGGGCACGGACTTTGAGGCCACGGCCCCCGCCATCGACGGCCTGCGCCCCGGCCAGCCCGGCCCCGGATCGGCCCCCGCGCAGCCGCTGGCCGCCAAATTCCCACAGCGCGGCGAATCGGCCGCCTGGCTCACGCGCACCGCCCTGTGCGTGGAAGCCCGCGACCCGCACCGCGCCAACGGCCCCAAAGCCGAGAAGGCCGGCGGCGGCCAGAACCAGCACCTCTATGTGTTCATGCCGCCCATGCAGCGGCTGGAGGACTACCTGGACCTGCTCGCCGCCGTCGAGGCCACGGCCGAGAAGCTCGGCATGGCCATCGTGCTCGAAGGCTACCCGCCGCCGCGCGACCCGCGCCTGAAAACGCTGCAGGTCACGCCCGACCCCGGCGTGATCGAGGTCAACATCCACCCCGCGCACAGCTGGGGCGAACTGGTCGAGCACACCGAATTCCTCTACGAGGCGGCACACCAGACGCGCCTGTGCGCCGAGAAGTTCATGACGGACGGGCGCCACACCGGCACCGGCGGCGGCAACCACTTCGTGATGGGCGGCGCCACCCCGGCCGATTCCCCCTTCCTGCGCCGCCCCGAGCTGCTGGGCAGCCTGGTGGCCTACTGGCACAACCACCCCTCGCTCTCCTACCTGTTCAGCGGCCTGTTCATCGGCCCCACCAGCCAGGCGCCGCGCGTGGACGAGGCGCGCAACGACCAGCTGTACGAGCTGGAAATTGCGCTGGCGCAGATCGAGAAGAACCGCGAGACCCACGGTGCCGAGATGCCGCCCTGGCTGGTGGACCGCACGCTGCGCAACATCCTGATCGACGTCACGGGCAACACCCACCGCAGCGAGTTCTGCATCGACAAGCTCTACTCGCCCGACACGCCCACCGGCCGCCTGGGCCTGCTGGAGCTGCGCGCGTTTGAAATGCCGCCACACGCCCGCATGAGCATTGCGCAGCAGCTGCTGCTGCGCGCGCTGGTGTCGCGCTTCTGGCAGCAGCCCTTTGCGGCCAAGCTCACGCGCTGGGGCACCGAGCTGCACGACCGCTACCTGCTGCCCACCTATGTGCGCATGGATTTCGAGGACGTGCTGGCCGATCTGGCCGACTTCGGCTACCGCTTCGACAAGGCCTGGTTCGACCCGCATTTCGAATTCCGCTTCCCGCTGGTGGGCCAGGTGGCCGCCCGCGGCATCGAACTCACCCTGCGCAGCGCGCTGGAGCCCTGGCATGTGATGGGCGAGGAAGGCGCGCCCGGCGGCACCGTGCGCTATGTCGATTCGTCGCTGGAGCGCATCGAGGTGCGGGTGAGCGGCTGGAACGACAGCCGCCATGTCATCACCTGCAACGGCCGCGCGCTGCCGCTGCACAGCACC
>JAGXRS010000132.1 GCA_018335615.1 Hydrogenophaga sp.
GTTGCGGGTGGATGCTAGGGGGGTTGTTTTGTGTGGGGTGGGTGGTGGCTCGGTGATTTTGAGTTTTCCACCGTTGCTTTTTTGGGCAAATTGCGCCCATCGCTGGCAACAGGCCGGCGCTGCAGGCCCGCCCACCATGATCAACTCATCCGTTTCTTACAAGCATGTCACCCGATCGCTGAAGCGGCTGCAGGCTGAACTGCCTGGCGTTGCCGCGCGCATGCTCACCGAGTTCGCCCGCGTGGGTGCGGATGCCACGCAGCGCGCCATGCCCCAGGCGTTCGACCGGCCGACGCCATTCACCGTGAAGCGGGTGCTGTTCAGCCCGGCCACCAAGACGGATTTGCGCTCCGTCACCGGCATTCCCAATTCCAACGACGCCGCCGGCAAGCCGACCAGCGAATACATGCGCCCCGGCGCGCTGGGTGCTGCGCGGCGCAACCAGAAGAAGACCGAGTTCCTGCTGTCCAAGCGCGGCTTTCTGCCGCCCGGCTGGGTGATGGTGCCCGGCTCGTTCATGAAGGACAAAAAGGATGGTTTCGGCAACGTGCCGGGCAGCTACTACAAGCAGGTGATTCGATCGCTGCAGATTCGCCAGCAGGGCGACCGCTACCTCAAAGGCATCAGCAAGGCCAGCCAGGCACGCGCCGCGCGCATGGGCGTGGCCAGCGAGTTCTTCGCCGTGGGGCAGGGGCGCAACACGCTGGCCAAAGGTGGCGGCTGGTTGCCACCGGGCGTGTACCGCCGGGCCGGCCGCAAGGGCGAGCGGCTTGAGCAGTATTTCGTGTTCATGCCGCGCGCCGCCTACAAAAAGCGCCTGGACATGCCCAAGGTTGTGACGCAGGCCGTGAAGGACAAGGCGCCGGCCGTGTGGCAGTCGGTAATGCGCGACGTGGCCGCGCGGGTGATCGAGAAGGCGGGGAGGGCCTCGGCGTGAACCCTTACGAACCCGTCACCCAAAGCGAGTTTGCCGACTGGATTGGCGTGACCCAGCAGGCCGTGAGCGACATGGTAGGCCGCGGCGTGCTGCACCCGGGCCAGTCGCTGAAGGAATGGATGCGCGCCTACTGCAACCACATGCGCGGCGTGGCCGCCGGGCGCGGGTCAGACGCCGAGCTGGCCCGCGAGCGCGCCGAGCTGACGCGCATCAACTCCCAGCGCGCGCGCCTGAAGCTGGAAATGGAGCAGGGCGAAAGCGCGCCGATTGCCGCCATCGAACAGGTGCTGGCCAGCATCGGCCGCGGCATCGGCGGGCACCTGGAGCCGCTGCCCGGCGTCATCCACAAGCTGTGCCCGGACCTGACGCCCGAAGCGCTGAAGCAGGTGCAGGCCGCGGTGTCCAAGGCTTGTGACCTGGCGGTGAGCGCCTCGCTCGATTTGCTCACCGAGCCCGACGAAGAGGCTGCGCCGGACGGTGACGACCTGTTCCCCCAGCCGGCCGCTGGCGACGAGGAAGGCGGCATCTGACCATGAGCGCCCGCGACCTGCCACCCGAACTGCTGGCCCAGACCTGGGCCGGGCTGCTGGCCGCGCAGCGCAAGGCCATCCGCGACGCGGTGCGCCGCGGCCTGGAAGCGCTCAAGGCGCCCGAGCCGCTGACGCTGTACGAGTGGGCGCAGAAGCATTTCTACCTCTCGGCCGAGTCATCGCAGAACGAAACCCGCTGGAACGCCTACCCCTACCAGCGCGGCATGCTGTGCGCCATGGGGGACGACTACATCGAAGAGGTGGACGTTCTCAAATCAGCCCGGGTGGGCTACGCCCTGGCGCTGGACACGCCGATTCCCACCTCGGCAGGGTGGAGCACCATGGGCCAACTTCAACCCGGCGACCAGGTGTTTGACGAAAACGGGGCGCCGTGCCGGGTGCAGTACGTCTCGCCGGTATACACCGACCACGATTGCTACCACATCACCTTCTGCGACGGCACCACCGTGGTGGCCGATGCCGGGCACCGCTGGTGGGTGCAGACCGACCGGGCGATGGAATACCTGCTGGGCCAGCGCGGCCAGGGCCGCGTGGGGCGGCCCAAGCCCGGGGAAACCGCCACTTTCGAAGGCGTGGTGGATACCCGCCAGCTGGCGGCCATGCAGCGCACAAGCGGCGGTCGGTCGGCCGTTGCCATTCCGGTGTGCCGGCCACTGCAACTGCCTGCAGCGCCAGGCCTGCCCATTCCTCCGTACACACTGGGCTTGTGGCTGGGCGACGGCCACCGCGTCACGCCGCGCATCACACAGCACCGGTCAGACGTGGAAACGGCCGACCACATCCGCGCCGAAGGCATCGGTGTGCAGGTGCGCTACATCGACAGCCGCCACCCCGACAACGCCACCCTGTTCCTGGATGTGCCTGCCACGGGCCGACCCGTCAGCCCATGGGCCAAAGTGTTTCGAAGCCTCGGGCTGACCGCGCGCAAACACATTCCCGCAGCCTACCTGCGCGCCGATGCCGCCACCCGCCTGCAACTGCTGCGCGGCCTCATGGACTCAGACGGCACCATCAGCGCCGACGGGCGTGCCGAGTTCAACAACACCAGCGCCGAGCTGGCCCACGGCGTGCACGAACTGCTGGCCAGCCTGGGCATCAAGGCATCGCTGCGTGTTCGCCAGCCTGGCCACGCGCACCACCTGACGCAATACCGCGTGAACTTCAAGCCCACGCCGGGCTGCAACCCGTTCTTGCTGGCCAGAAAAGCCGCCATGGTCAAGGCGGCAGACAAGCCCGGCATCACGCACCGCCGCCGCATCGTCAGCGTGGAGCCCGTGCAAAGCGTGCCGGTGCGCTGCATTCAGGTGGACAGCCCAAGCAGCCTGTTCCTGTGCACCAGGGCCATGGTGCCCACCCACAACACCAAAATGTTCCTGGCCTTCGTGGCCTACCAGCACGCCCACAAGCGCCGCAACGGCTGCGTGTGGCAGCCCACCGACGCCGACAGCGACGAGTTCTGCAAGGCCGAACTGGAGCCCATGCTGCGCGACGTCAAGGCCATCAGCAAGGTGTTCCCTGCCTTCATGCGCAAGAGCAAGGCCAACACCCTGAACATGAAGAAGTTCCTGGGGTCCATGCTGTACCTCAAGGGCGGCACCAGCGCCGGCAACTACCGCCGCATGACGCTGCAGTGGTTCTGCGCCGACGAGTTCAGCGGCTTTGACGACAAGATCGAAGGCAGCGCCGACCCCTGGACGCTGATGTGGAAGCGCGTGGAAGGCGCCACCTACAAAAAGGCCATCGTCGGCAGCACGCCCCGCATCAAAGACGCCGACCACACCGAACGCCGCTTCAACGCCGCCATGGTGCGCATGCGCTACCAGGTGCCGTGCCCGCACTGCGGTGTGGAGCACCCGCTGCAGTGGGGCGGTACCGGTGTGCGCCACGGCTTCAAGTGGGACGCGGCCGACCCTGAAGGCACCGTGCACCACGCCTGCCCGCACTGCCACGGCAATCTGACGCAAGACACCTACCTCACCATCTGGGAGCAGGGCACCTGGGTGAGCGACTGCGGAAACTACCGGCTGCACGCGCTGGCCAACGGGGAGTACTTCTGGACCGACGGCGCCGGCTGCCGCCTCACGGTGCCGCCGCGCCACGCCGCCTTCCATGTGTGGACCGCCTACAGCCCGCAGACCGAGTGGGCCGTGATCGTGCGCGAATGGCTGCACGCCACCGAGTGCGCCAAGAAGGGCGACAAGGCGCCGCTGGAGGGCTTCGTCAACGAAACCCTGGGCCAGACCTGGAAGGAAGAGGCCGACGAGACCGACAGCCACGAACTCAAGCGCCGCGCCGAGCCCTATCCGCTGCGCCGCGTGCCCCTGGGCGGGCTCGACCTGGTGGCCAGCGTGGACACGCAGGACAAATGGTGGGCCGTCACGGTGCTGGCCGTGGGCCGCAACGACGAAACCTGGCTGGTGGACTACGTGGAGCTGTCGGGCGACCCGGGCAACGAAAACGACTGGGAAACCCTGCTGTACCCCTACCTGCAGACCACCTTCCACCACTGGCACGGCGCGCCCATGCGCATCAGCGGCGTGGGCATCGACACCGGTGGCAACCACACGCACCAGGTCTACAACTTCTGCCGCCAGCACGCGGCCGAGAAATACTTTGCGCTCAAGGGCGACAGCCAAGAGGGCAAGCCCATCAAAGGCAAAGCCACCCTGGTGGACGTGAACGCCAAAGGCCGGATCCTGAAAAAAGGCGTGCGCCTGTGGTGGGTGGGCACCGACACGGCCAAAGACCTCATCTTCGCCCGTTTGCAGCTCAAGCACCCCGGGCCTGGCTACATCCACTTCAGCGCCGGCCTGCCCACCGAGTATTACGAGGGCCTGACCAGCGAAGTGCGCCGCAAAGTGCGCACCGCCAGCGGCCTGAAGCACCGCTGGGTGAAAACCCGCGACCGCAACGAACCGCTGGACACCATGGTGTACGCCCTGTGGGTGAGCCAGGCGCTGGACCACCACAAGTTCACCGAGCGCATGTGGCAGCGGCTGGAACAGGCCCTGGAGCCCGACCTGTTCCTGCCCACACCCGACATGGTGCCCAGCCACAACGGCCCGGCCAGCATGGCGCCCGTCATCGACGCGCCGGCCGCGCCTGCGCCCCAGCCAGCCACACCTCCAGCACAGCCCGCGCCCCCGCCAGCTGCCAAAGACCAGCCGGCGCCGCCGCGCGTGGCCCCACCACCACCGCCCGCGGTGTATGTGCCGCCACCACCTGCACCCAACCCGTTCGCCCCCGCCGACTGGCTCAGCCGCGGCTTCACCTGATTCACCACCACCTGCAAAACCCATGATCCACCCACGCCCTGAACCCACAGACAAACGCACTCCGGCCCAGCGTGAAGACGACGCCATGCTGTTGGTGGCCGAGTTCACCGAAGACCTGCGCCTGGGCTGTGGCGTTCCCGAGGCCCTGGCCGGCGAAATGGCCAGGAAGCTGGTCGATCGCTTCCGCCTGCGCCACGGCGCGCGGCGCATCTACGTGCCCGCCATGGACAAAACGGTGCGCGACGCGGCCATTCGCTCCAAGTTCAACGGGCAGAACGCCGCCGAGTGCTGCCGCGAATTCGGCATCAGCCGCACCAGCCTGTACCGCATCGTCGGGCGCCGCTGCTCTGCCTGAAAGTCCCGTTTCTTGCTTAAAAACGGGACAGCACAGCCCGGACATTCCGAGCATGACAACCCTTGCCCAAGCCCAGCTCATGCTCGCCCGCTACGTCGCAGCCGAAGAGGCTGTGCTGGAGGGCAAGGAAGTGCGCCTGAGCCCGCCCAACGGCGGCTTTGACCGCGTGTGGCGGAGTGAAGACCTGGCCGAAATCCGCGCCGGCCGCCAGGAATGGGAGCGCAAGGTGGCCGACATGCAGGCCGTCGCCAGCGGTGCACCCACCTTCGGCGGCGTGCGCTTCGGCGTGGCCAGCTTCGGCCCCAACTGAGACCGCTTCATGGCAACCCCTTCCAGCCTCAACACCATCGATCGCCTGGTGGCATTCGTCAACCCGGAGGCAGGCCTGCGCCGCTTCGCCGCCCGTTCCGTGCTGCAACAGGTGCAAGCCAGCAGCCGCGCGCACGAGGCCGGCGAACCCAGCCGCCTGCGCAAGTTCGCCAGCGACGGCCTCGGCCCCAACACCATCGTGGGCCAGGGTGCCGCCGCCCTGCGCGCCCAGGCCCGCCACATGGAGCGCAACAGCGACATTGGCCGCGGCATCCTCAAGACGCTGGTGAACAACACCGTGGGCCCCAACGGCATCGGCGTGGAGCCGCAACCGCGCCGGCGCGACGGCAGCATCCACACCGAGTACGCCGAAGCCCTGCGCGTGGCCTACACCAAGTGGTGCCGCCGGCCCGAGGTAACGGGCACGTTCTCGCTCAGCCAGCTCCAGCGCATGAAGGCCAACGCCTGGCTGCGTGACGGCGAGGTGTTCACCCAGCACATCATCGGCCCCGTACCCGGCCTGCAGCACTTCAGCCGCGTGCCCTACAGCCAGGAAGTGTTTGAAGCCGACTTTGTGCCGCTGGACCTGAGCGACGGCGAAACCCTGGTGCAGGGCATCGAAAAGAACGCCTGGGGCCGACCCGTGGCCGTGTGGGTCTACAAGGGCAACCCCAAGGAAAGCGCCACGCTGCTGGCTGGAAAGGCGGGCCTCAAGCGCGTGCCGTTCGATCGCATCACCCACCTGGCGCGGCGCGACCGCTTCGGGCAGCTGCGCGGCATCAGCGAACTCGCCAGCGTGTTCATCCGCCTGCAGGACATCAAGGAATACGAAGACAGCGAGCGCATCGCCGCCAAAGTGGCCGCCGCGCTCACGGCCTACGTCAAGAAAAACGGCGGCGCCGACGGGTACGACGCCACCACCGCGCCCATCGACCCCGCCACCAGCCAGCCACGCCCGCGCCAGCTCAACATGGCGCCGGGCATGATCATCGACGGCCTGGCCGTGGGCGAAGAAATCGGCCTCATCGACAGCAAGCGGCCCAACCCCAACGTCGTCACCTTTCGGCAGGGCCAGCTGCGCGCCACCGCCGCCGGTGTGGGCGCCAGCTACAGCAGCATCGCCAAGAGTTACGACGGCACCTTCAGCGCGCAGCGCCAGGAACTGGTGGAAAGCTGGGTGAACTACGCCACCCTCACCGACGAATTCGTGTGCATGGACGTGGAGCCCGGCTACAGCAATTTCGTCATGGCCTGCCACCTCAGCGCCGTGGTGCCCATGCCGGCCGACCTCATGCCCGACACCTGGGACGACGCGCTCTACATCGCCCAGAGCATGCCGTGGATCGACCCGCTCAAGGAAGCCAACGCCTGGGTCACACTGGTGCAGGCCGGCTTTGCCAGCGAGGTGGAGGTGTTGCGCAAGCGCGGCGTCAACCCCCGCGACCTGCTGGAGCAGGTGCGCAACTGGCGCAAGGAAGTCAAAGGGCAAGAAGGCCCGCTGGTGTTCAACAGCGACGCAGCCCACATCATCGGCAAAGCCCTGGCAGAAACCGCCGACGCGCCACCCGTTGACCCACGCGAAGCCGCCGCGCAGCAGTGAGCACAACCGGCAACGGGACTCAAAAAGTCCCGTTTCTTGCTTAAAAACGGGACAGCACGGGCGCGACATTGGCCGCCATGAGCCAAGCCGCCCAACCCCCACAGCCCGCCAAGCCCTGGTACACCATTCAGGCCCGCACGCCCGTGGCCTCGGCCGTGCAAGGCGTCAAGGCCTCGGCCGAAATTTTGATCTACGGCGACATCGGCGACAGCTGGTGGGGCGAAAGCGTCACCGCGGCGCAGTTCGTCAAAGACATCAACGCCCTGCAGGCCGACCAGATCACCGTGCGCATCAACAGCTACGGCGGCAGCGTGCACGACGGCGTGGCCATCCACAACGCCATGAAGCGCCACCCGGCCAGCATCGACGTGCAGATTGACGGCCTGGCCGCCAGCATCGCCAGCCTCATTGCCATGGCCGGCGACCGCGTGACCATTGCCGAGAACGCGCTGCTCATGATCCACGCCCCACTCACCGGTGTGTGGGGCAACGCCGCCCAGATGCGCGAAACCGCCGACATGCTCGACACCCATTCGCGCGCCGTGGCCACCAGCTACGCCAGCAAGAGCGGCAAGAGCGCCGCCGACGTGCTGGCCCTGCTCACCGATGGCAAAGACCACTGGTTCACCGCCGCCGAAGCCCTGGCAGAAGGCTACGTGGACGCCGTGAACGCCGCCAGCGACGACGGCGCCCAGGCCACGGCCCGCTTCGACCTTTCCCGTTTCAAAGACGTGCCCGCAGCCCTGCTGCGCGCCCGTCCCACCGCCGCGGCAGCCGCCGCAGTCACCCCCGTGGCCTCTGCCACATCCCCACAGGAGCACCCCATGACCCAGCAGGTCAACCAGCCGGCGGCCACCCCGAACCCTGCCGCCACCCACCAACCTCAGCCCGCCGCACCGCTGGCCCCCGCCGCCGCGCCGGTGGTTGACGTCGCCTCTGTGCTGGCCGCCGACAAGGCCCGCCGCGAATCCATCCGCGCCATGGGCCAGCCCTTCATGGCACACGAAGGCATGGCCGCCTTCATGGCCGGCCTGGAAAACGACCACACCGTGACGGCGGACATTGCCGGCCAGCGCATCCTGGCCCAGCTCGGCCGCGGTGCGGAGCCCGTGGCTGGTGGCCGCATCGTCACCGTGGCCGACGAAGCCGACAAGCGCCGCGAAGCCATGGTCAACGCCATGCTCATGCGCGCTGGCAAGGCCGACGCCAAGGTGGTGGCCGAATCGGGCGCCAACCCCTACCGTGGCCGCACCCTGCTGGCCATTGCCGAAGCCTCGCTGCAGGCCGCCGGTGTGGACACCCGCCAGTTCGGCGACAAGCGCGCCATGGTGGCCGCCGCGTTCACCCAGTCCAGTTCTGACTTCCCAGTGCTGCTGGAGAACGTCATGCACAAGACCCTGCTCGGCGCCTACGCCCTGCAGGCCCTCACCTGGAGCCGCTTCTGCAAGCGCGGCAGCGTCAGCGACTTCCGCGCGCACAACCGTTACCGCGTGGGCTCGCTGGGCAACCTGCAGCCCAAGAACGAGCTGGGCGAGTACAAGAACGTGGCCATCCCGGACGGCGAGAAGTCCAGCATTGCCGCCGCCACCAAGGGCTTCATCCTGAACATCAGCCGCGAGACGGTCATCAACGACGACCTCGGCGCCCTGACCGACCAGGCCGCCGCCGCAGGCCGCGCCGCCGCCCGCACCGTGGAAGTGGACGTGTACGCCCTGCTCACCAGCAACAGCGGCCTGGGCCCCGTCATGAACGACGGCAAAACCCTGTACCACGCCGACCACGGCAACATCGACGCCACGGGCGGCGCCATCAGCGTCACTCGCCTGGACGCCATGCGCGTGCTCATGGCCCAGCAGCGCGACATCACCGGCAACGACTTCCTCGACCTGCGCCCGGCCGTGCTGCTGTGCCCCATCGGCGCGGGCGGCAATGCCCGCGTGGTCATCGGCGCCGAATACGACACCGACGTGTCCAACAAATTCCAGGTGCCCAACCGGGTGCGCGGCCTGGTGCGCGACATCGTGGACACCCCGCGCCTGTCGGGCACGCGCTACCACCTGCTGGCCGATGCCAGCGATTCGGCTGCCATTGAAGTGGTGTTCCTCGACGGCGTGGACACCCCCTACCTGGAAACGGTCCAGGCCTTCGACACCGACGGCGGGCGCCTGAAGGTGCGCCTGGACTACGGCGTGGGCGGCCACGACTGGCGCGGCGCTGTCACCAACGCCGGCGCCTGATAGGCCCACCAGCCCGGCCACCGCTGCGGTGGACCGGGCTGGGCCTGAAGAACCCCACCCCCTACAGGAGAAACCTCATGACCACCCGTTACGTTCAAGCCGGCAAGGTGCTGGACTTCCCCAACGCAGGCAGTGCCATCGCTTCTGGCGACGGCGTGCTCGTCGGCACCCGCATGGGTGTTGCCCTCACCAACATCCCCGCCGGTGGCGTCGGTTCCGTGCAGATCTGTGGCGTGTTCACGCTGCCCAAGCTCGGCACCGACAACATCACCCAGGGCGCCCTGGTGTACTGGGACAACACCAACAAACGCATGACGCTCACCGCCAGCGGCAACACCCTGGCCGGCGTGTCCGCTGCAGCCGCTGCAGCCAGCACCACCAGCGTGAACGTGCTGCTCAACAGCACCCCGGCCTGAACGGTCTGCGCCGCCACCATGCCCAACTTTGCCGCACTCGAACAGCGCCTGAACCGCGTGGCCGTTGGGCATTTGTCCAACGCGTCGGCGGTGTGGTACCCGGGTGGCTGGCCCGGCAGCCAGGTGGTGGACCCTCGCAGCTGGTACGAATATTTCTTCGGCCCCGTTGTGAGCGGCCTGCGCGTGGTGTTCGACCGCGAAGCCGGCCCCGCGCTGGACGGCCTGGTGAACGACACCAACCCCGTGCTGTCTGTGCTGGAGAGTGCCGCACGCGGCGCCCGCCGGGGTGACGTCATCGAAGTCACGCCCGACGGCACCGAGGCTGCCACGCGCTTCGAAGTGGTTCGCGCCACGCCCGACGGCACCGGCCTGCTGGTGCTGCACCTGATGGCAGAGGGTTCGCTGTGAGCACACCGGTTGACACCCAGCTGCTCGACGCGCTGAAAGCGCTGCTTCAGGCCGCCGCCCTTCCGGTGGTGGGCGTGCATGTGGCGCGCAGCGAAGCAGACCCTTTTGAGCCCGACGAACTGCCCGCCGTGAACATTCTGCCGGTGCAGGAAGACATTGTGTCCCCCACCACCATCGGCGCGGCCAGGGGCGCGCCCGTGCTGCAGGTGCACCGCTTTCAGCTGGTGGTGCAGGTGGTCACGCGCGGCGGCAGTGCCGCCGAAAGCGTGGCCCGGCGCGTCAGCGCGCTGTGCGCCCAGGCCATTGCACAAAACCCCACCTTGGGCGGCGTGTGCCGCCAGCTGCTCACGCCCATGGCCAAACAGTGGGTTCGCGACGACGACCACGAACAGCGCCTGGCCCGCCAGAACACGCTGTACAGCGGGGAGTACCGCACCTACAGCCACGACCCCTTCACCGCCGTCTAGCCACCCCATGGCGGCAACCCCGTAACACACGCACCCCACATTTCAGGAGCCCACCATGCCCGCAGCCTCCGGCGTATTCAAGCAAGTCGCCATCAAAAAAGAAACCACCTACGGCGTGCTGCCCACCGCCAGCGGCGCGCAGCTGCTGCGCCGGGTGGACGCCGCCTTCAACCTCACCAAAGACACCTACGAATCCAACGAGATTCGCGCCGACCTGCAGGCCGCCGACATGCGCCACGGCATCAACCGCGTCACGGGCAACCTCAACGGCGAACTCTCGCCCGGCTCCTACGCGCCCTACCTGGGCTCGCTGCTCAAGCGCGACTTCACCGCCGTGGCCGCCATCACCGGGCAGAGCATCACCATCGCCGCCGCCGCTGGTGGCGCCTTCACCGTTTCGCGCGCCACCGGTTCGTGGCTCACCAGCGGCGTGAAAGTGGGCCATGTGGTGCGCCTCACCGCCGGCACCTTCAATGCCAACAACCTGAACAAGAACCTGTTCGTGGTGGCCGTCACCGCCTTGGCGCTCACCGTGCTGGTGCTCAACGGCACCACCCTCACCGCCGAAGGCCCCATTGCCTCGGCCACCCTGAGCCTGCCCGGCAAAACCACCTTCGTGCCCACCTCGGGCCACACCGACGACAGCTACGCCGTGGAAGAGTGGTTCAGCGACGTGCCCCGCAGCGAAACCTATACCGGCATCAAGTTCACGCAGGCGCAGATTCAGCTGCCACCCTCTGGCCCGGCCACGCTGGGCCTCACGGTGGCAGGCCAGCGCATGGGGCAGGCGGCCGGCGGCACGCGCTACTTCACCAGCCCAACCGCCCAAAGCGCATCCGGCATTGCCGCATCGGTCAACGGCGTGCTGCGCATCAACGGCGCCACCCAGCTCGCGGTTACCGGGCTGAACTTCGACATCAACGCCAACTTCACCGGCGACGGCGTGGTGGGCTCCAACGTCGTGCCCCAGCAGTTCGCCGGGCGCTTGCGCGTCTCGGGCCAGTTCACCGCTTACTTTGAAGACGGCGCCCTGGCCGACGCGTTCTACAACGAAAGCCAGATCGGCCTGCAAGTGGCCCTGACCACCGGCAGCGAAGCCGCGGCCGACTTCCTCACCTTCAGCATGAGCCGCGTGAAGCTCGGCGGCGCCGACAAGAGCGACGGCGAAGGCGGCGTGGTGCGCACCTTCCCCTTCACCGCGCTGCTCAACAGCAACGGCGGCGCCAGCGCCGAGCACGAGCAAACCACCATCGCCATTCAAGACAGCCTGGCCTGATTTTTCAGCCAGCCACCCGCGCACCGACCCGGGCCGGCTCTCCGCTCTTGCAGGTGGAGGCTGGTTCGGGCACGGGCAACAACCCACCCACCTGCAAGGACTTCGAAACATGGAACAGCAACACACCCCCGTCCACTTGGTCGACACCGCGCCCAGCCTGCCCACCCCCGCCGCGCAAGGCTTCGACCTCGACAGCGTGCAAGACGCCGGCATGGCCGAATACGAGGTTACCCACCCCGTCACCGGCGCGGGCACCGGCGCCATCTTCCTGCTGGCCGGCCCCGAGCACCCCGAGCGCAAGCGCATCACCCTGAGCCTGATCCGCCGCATGCGCGCCGACGCCATGCGCGCCCAGGGAAAAGGCAAGGCCACCGACCCCGAAGCCGACATTGAAGAAGGCCGCGACATGCTGGTGAAGGCCACGCTGGGCTGGCGCGGCGTCTGCAAAGCCGGGCAGCCCGTGCCCTTCTCGCCCCAGGCCGCCGCGCAGCTCTACGCCGACCCCAAAACCCAGTGGCTCACCAAGCAGCTGCTGGCGGCCATGAACGACCAGGACCTTTTTATCAAGGCCTGAGCGCGGCCCTGGTAGACCACGCAAAGGCCACCTTTGAACTGGACCGGGAACAAGCCGATGGCAGCACCTTGCGCGAACACCTGCAGGCCGTGGCACGCAGCACCGGACGCACCCCGCCCGAGCTGCAGGTGCCACCCCTGCCCGCCGCGTGCCAAGGCGTGTGGCACCTGTTCCTGGAACTGCACGCCCGCCGTGGCAGCAACGGCTTCGGCCCCGCGCCCATTGACGAAGCCCGCCTGTGCTGCTGGCAGCAACTGCACCGCACGCAGCTCAGCCCATGGGAGGTGGACACCATCTTCCTGCTCGACGGCGTGTGGCTGCGCTGCATGCACCAGCAGCAAAGCAAGCCCGGCCAGCAGCGCAAGACCTGAGCACCCCGGCCCGACCACCCTGACCACACACCGCAGCACCCCATGAGCTACCAAATCGGCAACATGGACCTGGGAATCACCTTCCGAGGCGACCTGAGCAACCTGCAGTCCCAACTGAACCAGGCCGGCGGCGCGGTGGACGGCTTTGGGCGCCGCACGGGTGGCGCCCTGCGGGACGTGTCTGCCGAAGCAGGCCGCACCGACGACGCCATGGCCCGCCTGGCGCAAGGCATCAAAGGCGCGTTCGTGGGCGGCTCGGTGGCGGTGGGCCTGATCACCCTGAAGAACAACATGATGGCCGCCACGGGCGCCATCATCGACGCACAGGTGCAGCTGGACAAGCTGAACAACGGCTTCAAGTTCGGCACCGGCAGTGCGGCAGGTGGCGCCCGCGAAATGGCTTTTCTGCGCGAAGAGGTCAACCGCCTGGGCCTGGACCTGGGCGCCACCGCCTCGCAATACATGAAGCTGGTGGCGGCCAGCCGCGGCAACGCCATGCAAGGCGAAAAAACCCGCGAACTGTTCAAGTCCATTGCCGAAGCCAGCGTGGTCATGGGCCTGGGTGCCGAGCAGTCCGAGCGCGCCATGATGGCCGTCACCCAGATGATGTCCAAGGGCAAGGTCATGGCCGAAGAGCTGCGGGGCCAGCTGGGCGAGCACCTGCCGGGCTCCTTCAGCATTGCCGCGCGTGCCATCGGCGTGACCGAGGTGGAGCTGAACAAACTCATGGAAACCGGCCAGGTGCTCAGTGCCGACTTTCTGCCCAAGTTCGCCGCGCAGCTGCGCCGCGAACTGGCCGGCTCGGTGGAAGACGCCACGCACAGCATGCAGGCCAGCCTGAACCGCCTTCAAACCGCCTGGCTCACCTTCAAGCAAGAGATTGCGCAAACCGGTGTTGGCCAAGGCATCAACAACGAAGTTAGAGGCATGGCAACCGAGCTGAATGTGCTGAGCGAAGCGGCAGAGCAGTCTCGCAAGCGCAACGAGGGCTTCTGGGAATCTTTGACCAGCATCAGCGGAGCAGCTGTTGGGCGTGCCAGCTTTGGCGCGTTGGAGCTTGTGGCCGAGTCCACCAACAAGGCCATTCGGTTCTTGTCCGCTGGGTTGCTGGACTTCGGTACCGAGTTGGACCTCATGCCCAACAGCCTCAAAACCAACGCGCAGCAGCTGGAGCTGATGGCCGGCAAGATCAAGGCCGCCGAGGCCGAGTACACCGCCCTGGCCCTGCGCCTGCAGAGCGCACCCGAGAACATCTACATCAAGAGCGAGCTGGGCAACCTGGCGCGCTACATCGACGCCCTTCGCAACGCCCAGCGCGAAAAAATGGCCCTGCAAGGCGGCCCGTCAGGCCCGGTGGAATACGGCAACGAAACCCGCCGCGAAGACGCGCGCCAGGGCGATCTGAGAATGCGCGCCGAGCAGGCCAAGGCGGTGGAAGGCTTCTGGGCCAAGAACATGACGCCGCTGCAGAAGATGAACGCCGAACTGGCCGCCGCCCGCGCCACCATGGGCAGCTTGTTCACCCCGGAAATTGAAGCCCAGATCCGCCAGAACTTCGCCACCCCCACCCGCGCCGCTGCCCGAGCCGCCGTGGACGACTTCACCCGCCTGAGCGACACCCTGCGCAAAGACGTGGCCACCGGCACCGCCCAGGCCGAAGCCGCCCAGCACGGCTACAACAAGGCACAAACCGAATTCCTGGCGCTGGCCGCGTCCGACGTGTGGCAGAACCTCACCGCCGACCAGCGCGCCCAGGTGGCCGCCCTGGTGGCGGTGAAGATCGCCCAGGAACAGGCCGCCGACGCCACCAAAGCGCTGGCCGAGGCGCACAGAGCCCAAACGCTGGCCGAGGCCGCCGCCCTGAGGCTGTACACCGACAGCGCCACCAGCGCAGAAAGGCGCCTGCAGGACATGCGCCAGGAAGCCCAGGCCATGGCCTACGCCGAAGCGCACCACATCAGCCTGGCCCAAGCCATCGAGCACACCGCCGTGGCCCGCCTGCGCGAACAGCAGGCCATCGAAATGGCCAAGGGCGCGGGCATGAACGATTCCGTGGTGCTGGCCCTGCAGGCCGAAATCGACGCCCGCCAGCAGATCATCGGCGCCATTGCCAGCAACGAAGTGCGCGACGCATCCCGCAAGCTGCGCGAAGACCAGGAACGGGAGTGGGCACGCACCTGGGACCAGGTGGCGCAGAGCTTCACCGACGCGCTCATGCAAGGGGGTAAGTCGGTCAAGGAATACCTGATCGGCCTGTTCCGCACGCTGGTGCTGCGCCCCATCCTGGCGCCCATCGGCGCGGGCATGGCCAGCATGTTCGGCGGACCGGCGGCGGCTGCAGGGCAGGGCGGCGCAGGCGGCGGCCTGAGCATGCTGGGCAATCTGCACAGCATGTACCAAGGCGTCTCCAGCGGGTTCAGCGGCCTGGGGGCCAGCGTGGGCAGCATCGGCGCCAGCATGCAGTACGGCACCGCCGCGTTTTCTCAGCAGAGCACCATGCTGGCCGCGCAAGAGGCGGGCATGGGCACCATGGCCGGCACCATGGGCACCGCTGCCAGCGCCCTGGGCGGCGCTATGGTCGGCTTCATGGCGGGCAAGATGATCAGCGGCGGCTACAGCGCCATCGGCAAGAGTGGCAACACCGCCGTGGTGGCGGGCACCGCCATCGGCATGGCGGTGGCCGGCCCCATTGGGGCAGCCATTGGCGGCATGATCGGTGGCACCGTCAACCGCCTGTTCGGCCGCAAGCTCAAAGACAGCGGCATCATGGGCGAGTTCGGTGGCGCGGGCGGCTTCAGCGGCCAGCAGTACGAGTTCTACAAAGGCGGCACCTTCCGGTCGGACAAGACCAAAACCCGCGCCATGGAAGCCGAATTGCGCGACGCCCTGGCCGAGCAGTACCAACTGTTGGCCGACAACACCACCGGCATGGCGGGGCAGCTCAAGCTCAGCGCCAGCGCGCTGGAAACCTACACGCGCAAGGTCAAATTCAGCACGCGCGGCTTGACGAGCGAGCAGATCACTCAGAAGCTGCAGGAAGAATTCGCCCTGCTCGGCGACGAAATGGCGCAGCTGGTGCTGGGCACCACGCAGTACACCCGCGCAGGCGAAGGCGCCGCCGCCGCGCTGGCCCGCCTGTCCACCAGCATCACGGCCAGCAATGCCATGCTCGACGTGCTTGGCCTCAAGCTGTTTGACGTGGGCTTGGCCGGCGCCGACATGGCCAGCGACCTGGCCGACCGTTTCGGCGGCGTGGACGCCATGGCGCAAGCCGCCACCGCCTACTACCAGGCCTTCTACAGCGCAGGCGAACGGGCCGAAACAGCCACACGGCTGTTGACCAGCACCATGAACAGCCTGGGCCTCGGCTTGCCCACCACCACCAGCGAATTCAGGGCGCTGGTTGACGGCCTGGATCTCACCACCGAAAGCGGCCGCGCCACGTATGCGGCACTGCTCAAGATCGCGCCCGAGTTCTCGGCCCTGCAAGCAGAGCTGCAGCGCCTGGCCGAGCAGACCGCAGCCAAGCTCATCGCCACCTTCACAGCCCGCGGCCAGCTGGTGCCCGCGCTGGATGGTGTTGCGCTTTCGGCCGCCACCGTTTCCAAAAGCATGGCCGGCGCCAGAGTCGAGGGCGCCAGCCTGGCCACAGGGCTGAGCACACTGGCCACGCGCGAACTGCTGGTGGCCGCCGCCAGCGGCACGCTGACAAAAGACCTCAGCGCCACCCAGGTCAAGGCCCTGGCTCTGGCTACCGGCCTGACCGAGGCGCAGGTGCGCGCGGGTGCTTTGGCGGGTGGGGTCGGCGCGCTGGGCGTGGAACTGAGCGCCAGCCGCCTGCAAGCCGCTTCTTTGGCAACAGGCATGTCAAGCACCCAGATCAAGACCCTGGCCCTGGCCGCCGCCAGCGGCACGCTGACAAAAGACCTCAGCGCCACCCAGGTCAAGGCCCTGGCTCTGGCCACCGGCCTGACCGAGGCGCAGGTGCGCGCGGGTGCTTTGGCGGGTGGCTCGCAAAGCATGGCGGCTCAGCTGGCCGCCGCCGCCGCGCAGGCGTTGGGGTTTGCCGGGCAGGTCAGCGCCATTCACCGGCTGTTGGGCGATGCATCCAGCGGGGTTTTGCTTTTTGGCAAGGGCGTGACATCAGCCACGGCAGACCTCACACCGGCCCAAACTGCCGTAGCGGCCTTGCGAGGCGAAATCTTCACGCTGCGCAGCGCAGCAAGTGGCACGGTGGTGGACATGGCCGGGCTGAGCGCAGCCCTGTCAAGCGTGGACACGCGCACCTTTGTAGCCACCGTCGTTGGGGTGTTCGACCTGATCGGCAAGCGCATCAAGGACACGCTGGACAGCATCACGGACGAACGCACCGCCCTGCGTGAAGCCGCCATCACCATCTTGGGCCCTGCGGTGATGAGCGTGGCGCAGATCCGAAAACAGGTGTCTGGCGCCTCTGTTGGCATGCCCACGACGGCAGGCATTGAAAATTCTCAGGCAAAGCTGGCCAGCGCAGATGCGCTGGTTCAGACCCGAGAAAAGACGCTGACCTCTGCGCGATCGGCCTACGCATCTACCGGTGCCAACGCCTTGTCCAAGGCATTGGCGCTTGAGTCAATGCGCGCAAAAGAGGCAAAAGACCTTGTGGCCACTTACCTGCGTTTCGGCAACGTGCAATCGGGCATTGCTGGCGAGTCTCTACCATCTTCCATGAAGGCACTGGCCACATGGGAGGACTCGCAGTCCAGCATGCTTTCCAAGCTTGCCAAGGTGCCCGTGGCAGAAATTCAGGCTTTTGCCGACCAGCTGTCGGCGCTTGGCTCCAGCGGCTTGCGCGGCGGCCTGAACAGCACGACCGCCTATCTGAAAGAAATGGATGAGTACCGGCAGTCGGTCAAGGCGGAATCTGCCAGGCTGGCAGAAGCCGCCAGCCTGCGCGCCAAGGCCGCGGACCTGGCCGACAAGGTGACCACAGCAGAAAAAGCACTTGCCGCAGCCAAAACAGCCGCCGCCACCGCCGCCAAGGGCGCCCAGAAAGCCCAGCTCGACTACGTGGCCGCGCTGCAAAAGTACAGCCTGGACGCCAGCAAAGCCGTGAGCCAGCTTGGCCGCATGCGCGAAGAAACGGTGAAATATTACGAAAGCCAGAAGCAGCTGGCCGACCTGATGACCGGCACCGCCAGCAGCCTGCGCGCCACGGTTTCCGCCTTCCGCTTCGACCAGCTGGACCCGGCCGCACAACTTGCCAACCTGCAAGAGCGCTTCAATGTAGCCTACAGCCTGGCCATGAGCACCACGGGCGAGACGCTCAGCACTTACGGCCAGGAAATCAACAGCCTCATCAACCCCCTGCTGCAAAAAGCGCAGGAAGCGGGCGTGGGCGGCTCGCAGTACAGCCAGCTCGTCAACACCGTGCTGGCCCGCGCCGAAGCCACAGCCAAGCGCCTGGAGGCCAACGCCCCCAAAGACTACGCCGCCGAAAGCCTGGGCCTGCTGGGGCAGATCGACAGCACCCTGGCAGCGCTGGAGGCTGGCGCCATGACAGCCGACCAGCTGATTGTCAAAGCCATTGACGCCGGCAAAGACACCACCCGCGACGGCCTGCGCGCTGTGATCGCGGCTCTGACGGGGAAGAAGGTACCCGCCTTCGCCACCGGCGGCATGCACGCCGGCGGCCTGCGCATCGTGGGCGAGCGCGGCCCTGAACTGGAGGTGACCGGCCCGGCCCGCATCTACAGCGCAAGCGACACCGCGCGCATGCTCCAGGGCAGCAGCAGCGTTGGCGACAACGCGGCCCTGCTGGCCGAGCTGCAGGCCCTGCGCGCCGAAGTGGCGGCCCTGCGCCGGGAGACTGTGCCCTTGCACACGCAGACCATGGTCAATACCGGCAAAGCGGCTCGGCAAATCGAGCGATGGGACGTCGAGGGCCTGTCTGTGCGCAACGTCGACGGCGAGTCTTTTGT
Organism: Hydrogenophaga sp.; assembly: GCA_018335615.1. Taxonomy (GTDB): domain Bacteria; phylum Pseudomonadota; class Gammaproteobacteria; order Burkholderiales; family Burkholderiaceae_C; genus Hydrogenophaga. The sequence continues at coordinate 18,737 of JAGXRS010000132.1, forward strand.
GGTGGAGGCCGCCTGATGCTGCTTATTCGCCCAACCTCCCTTACGCCCGCGATGGTCACCGCCAGCAACGCCGGCGCCGCCGACCCCGCGTACAACCCCGCCATCAGCTACACCCTGGGCGCGCGCGTGTACTTGCCCAGCGACGGCCGCACCTACGAATGTGTGCAGGCCCCCGCCCTGGGGCAAGACCCCGCCGCCAGCCCGCTTTACTGGATGCTGGCCGCCCCTAGCAACCGCTGGGCCATGTGGGACGCCGAAATCTCCACCGCCACAGCCGTGGAAGGGAGTCTGTCGGCTACCGTCACTGTGCCCGGCCGGTTCAATGCCGTGGGCGTGTTCGGCCTGGTGGGCGACGCCATCACCCTTGTCCAGAAAAGCGCGGCCGGCGCCACGCTCTGGAGCGAAACCCGATCGCTCAAAAGCAACCCGGGCGGCTGGTATGCCTATTTTCACGAGCCGCGCGTGCAGGTGCGTGACGCGGTTTTCACCGGCCTGGTGCCCAGCTCGGGCAGCCGGCTCGAAGTCCATATCAACGGCGGCTCAACCGCTTGCGCATCGGTGGTTGTGGGCACCAGCATGAGCATTGGCGAGACGCAATACGGCTTCACCAGCGGCATTGCCAGCTACAGCCGCAAAGAAACCAACACCACCACCGGCGCCCAGACGCTGCGCAAAGGCCGGCGCAGCAAGCGCATGAGCGGCACGCTGTCTCAGCCACGCGGCCAATTCAATGCCGTGTTTGCCGCGCTGGAATCACTGGACGCCACGCCTTGCGTTTGGGTGGGGGCGCCCAGCAGCGGTGATTACGAGCCGCTGACCATTCTTGGCTTTTACAGAGACTTCCAGATTGAGGTCAGTTACCCCAATCACAACATTTGCTCACTCGAAATTGAAGGGCTTACCTAATGACCGTCGTTGTCCCATCCCTCCCAACGCCCGTTCCGCAAAGCACGGACCCGGTGAATTTTGATGCCAGGGCCGACGCCTTTCTTGCCGCGCTCCCGGCTTTTGGCGCGGCCCTGAACGCCCAGAACGAGGAAAACAACGCCCTGAACGTCAGCAACAACGCCGCCGCGAACATTACCCAGCAAGCCTTCGCGGCAGGCTTGGCCAGTGCCGCCAGCAACGCGCAGCTGGCCCAGGCCGCGCGAGATGCCGCATGGGCCGGCTTGGGCGCGGCCGACCAGTCCATCAACCTGGCCCAGCTGGCCTACGCCATCAGTGGCGCCTTTGACCTGGCCGCCCTGGCCCACCGCCGCGTCAATGACGTGCTGGCGCTGCAAACCCAGACCGGCACCGCCGTCATCACCCAGTCCGCCAGCGCCGAGCATGTGCGCGCCTACGCCACCGTGGCCGTCACGCTGCCCAGGGCTTACCGCACAAACGACTACCAGGTGGTGGTGGCGGTGGAGTCCGCAGTGCCCGCGCAGGGCCACGAAGGCTGTGTTTTCGTGCAAAGCCGCGCCCTCAACGGCTTTGTTCTCGCCATGACCGGCAGCGCCACCAGCGTCAACCTGCGCTGGAAGGTGTTGCACCCCGCCGCCATGTAAGCCCACCCAGTACACCCAGCACAACCCACCGGACCACAACCATGAACATCATCAAGCCAGAAGGCGAAGCCACCACCGCCACCGCCACCGTCGAAGGTCGCTACGTCACGCTCACGCATGCCGGCGCTGAAATCATGCTGCCCGCCATGGCGCGGCCCGGCAATTTCAGTGAATCACTCTACTGGACCGGTGCCGACTTCGACTTCCTGCCCAGCGAGCCACCCGTGCTGGCCGCCGTGCTGGCCAGCCACGCGGGCCAGCTGAGCCTCACGCTCTTTGCACTGCCCGACGCCCAGGCGGCGCCCCAGGCCACCGAATAACCCCAGCCACAAGCCCACGACGCCACACAAGGAAACACCAGCATGCTCACCATCTCCGTACCCGACAGCCTGCGCATGAGCGTCGAAGCCGCCAGCGGCGGCCGTCAGACCGTGCTCTACACCGCCAAGGGCCAGCCCACCTACATGAACATCATCCCGCAGGTGGACGGCCCCAGCCTGGACGCCACGCTGCCCGCCGGCCCGCACCCCGCCTTCATCGTGGGCGGCGTCACCAAGAGCCAGATCATGATCGGCACTTTTCCCGGCGTGATCCGCAACGGCGAACTGCTCAGCCTGCCCGGCGTGGACCCCACGGCTTCGCAGAACCACGACACGTTCGTGACCAACGCCCGCGCCAACGGCATCGGGCACCACGTCTGCACCAACGCCGAATATGCCCTGTTGGCCCTGCTGTGCCGCGCCAACAGCTTCCAGCCGCGCGGTAATTCCAACTGGGGCCGCAGCAGCGACGCCACCTGGGAAACGGGCCGCCGCAACGACGGCGCGGCCCCCGGCACCGCCAGCGGCACGGGCCGCACCCTCACCGGCAGCGGCCCCGTGAGCTGGCGCCACGACAACACCTTCAGCGGCATCAGCGACCTCAATGGCAACGTGTGGGAATGGTCCCCCGGCATGCGAATTGTGGACGGCGAAATCCAGATCCTCGAAAACAACGATGGCGCCCTGAACACCACAGACATGGGCGCAAGCAGCGCCGCCTGGCGCGCCATCAACGGCGCCACTGGCGCGCTGGTGGCGCCAGGCCACGCCAATGCGGTGAAGTACGCCACCAGTGGCACGGCCGCCTATACCCTGGTGCGCGCCAGCGGCAGCAGCTTCGAGGGCATGACAAACCCCGGCACCACCCCGGTGGGCGCAGATGCCCTGGCGCTCTTGCGCACATACGGGCTTTTCCCCGTGGCCAGCCAGCTCGGCGGAACCATTGCCACGCCAGCCACCAACGGGGATGCGTTTTTCATCACGCTCACCGGCGAGCGGCTCCCGTTCCGTGGCGGCCACTGGTACAGCGGCGCGGGTGCCGGCGTGTTTGCGCTGTACCTCTTCCTCGCCCGGTCCGATGCGAGCACGAGCATCGGGGCGCGCCCCGCTTTTGTTCTCTGACATCTGAACCCCTGTTATCTGATGCCTGGGCGATAGCCCGGGCTCTTTCTTCCAGCATTTCATGAGTTCCAGAACCCCCGTCAGGCCCGAAGTGGCGCCACGACCCACCGACTTGCTCATTCGCCAAAAGTGCGAAGCCATGATCGAGTACGGCTATGTGGCGCTGCGCCAATTCCCCAAGTTCGAGCGGCATGTGCTCGCGGCCGAAATCCGCGTGAGCATGCTCGCATTGCTGCGGTTGATCGTGGTGTGCAACAAGCGCTACCACAAGAAGACCACGCTGCAAGAACTGGACGCCGAGCTGGACCTTTTGCGTTGCCAGGTGCGCTTGGCCAAATCGCTGGGCTATCTGGACTTCAAGAAATACGAGACATGGGCGAAGCACAACGACGAGATCGGCCGCATGTTAGGCGGCTGGATCAAGTCCATGGCTTCACCGATGGGGGAGGCGCATTGAAACGGCTCCCGATCCGTGGCGGCAACTGGAACAACGGCGCGGGTGCCGGCGTGTTTGCGCTGAACCTCAACAACGCCCGGTCCAATGCGAACACGAACATCGGGGCGCGCCCCGCTCTTGGGGATCGTCAGATGCGGCAGGCTCACCGGGCCTGCCGTCAGAACACCCCTCAAAAGGATGCGCCTTCCCCGGCCCGCGCGTGTGCGCGAAGCCGAAACACTGAACAGGCGGGCCGTTCCAGTAGCGCGAATGCGCGAGCGTTCGGCCCCGCCGCCTTTCACCGGCCCACCTGACCATGGCCAAAACCTACAACCACATTTTCCCCAGGGTGTACGACTTCGAGTCGCTTCACGCCGCCTACCTGCGTGCGCGCGCAGGCAAGCGCGGCCAGCCCGAGGTGCAGGCATTCGAGCGAGACCTGGAGGGCGAGCTGATCGCGCTGCAGAACGAGCTGATCTGGGGCCAGTACCTCACAGGCAGTTACAGGACGTTCCTGGTTCACGAGCCCAAGGAGCGGCTGGTGGCCGCGCTCCCGTTTCGTGACCGCGTGGTGCAGCACGCCCTGGTGGCGGCGATCGAGCCCTTTTGGGAATGCCGCTTCATTGCCGACAATTACGCCTGCCGCCCGGGCCGCGGCACGCACCGCGGCGCCGACCGCGCCCAGGCCATGCTGCGCCAGGTGCGCCGCACGCATGGCTGCCCGGTGGTGCTCAAAGCCGACATCGCCAAGTATTTCCCCAGTATCGACCACGCGGTACTGAAAGCCCTCATTCGCCGCCGCGTCGCCTGCCGGCCGACACTGGCGCTGCTCGACGCCATCATCGACTCGGCCAATCAGATCAACGACGTGCACGGGGTGGGCTTGCCCATTGGCAACCTGACCAGCCAGCTGTGCGCCAACATCTACCTGCACGAGTTGGATGAGTTCGTGAAACACGGGCTTCGCGAGAAGCACTACATCCGCTACATGGACGATTTCGTCATCGTCCACCACGACAAAGCCCACCTGCAGCGCCAGCGCGCGCTGATTGAAGCCTTTTTGCACCAGCGCCTGCGCCTGCGCACCAACGCCAAAACGCAGGTGTTCCCGGTGGGCATCGTGCGCGGGCGCGCGCTGGACTTCCTGGGCTACCGCATCTGGCCCACCCACCGCAAGCTGCGCCGTTCCAGCATTCAGCGCATCAAAAGCACCCTGCGCGAAATGCGCACCCTGTACGCAGCCGGGCGCATCAGCCTGCAGCGCGTGGGGCAGTCGGTGCGCAGCTGGGTGGAGCACGCCAAACACGCCAACACCTGGCTGCTGCGCAACCACACGCTGCAGGCCTTTTCTTTCTCGCCACCCGACCATCAGCCAACCGGAGACCTCTGCATGACCCACAGCACCGCCACGCACGCAGCCCAGCTGCCACAAGCGCCCATGGCGCAGAAGGGCGCCTGACCATGCGGCTGCTCTTCTACAAAGACGCCTTCGGCCCGTTCGAGTGGCTGATCCAGCTGGTCACATGGTCGCGCTTCGTGCACGTCGAGCTGGCGGTGATGCACGGCCCGGGCTGGGCGCTGGTGTGGAGCAGCAGCAACCGCGACGGCGGCGTGCGGCTCAAGCGCATCAGCGTGCGGCCCGAGGCCTGGGAGTCGGTTGACATCGGCGACCACCCTGGCGCTGTGGCCTGGTTCGTGGCGCATGAGCGCCAGCGGTACGACTGGCTGGGTGTGGCGCGCTTCGTCCTGCCGCTCCTGCCGCACAGCGAGCGCAAATGGTTCTGCAGCGAGGCTGTTGCCGCCGCGCTGGGCCTGCCCAAGCCGCACAAGTGGACGCCCAAAGCGCTGCACCGCTGGGCGCTCAACCGGGCGATTCAGCCCGCCGCCACGTCCACTTGAAAGACACACAATGCCCGAACCCATTTCACCCGCTGCGGCCACGATCGCGGCAGCCACGCCGGCCGTGACCGTCATCACGGCCCTGGGCGTGCCCCTGGGCCTGCGTCCCGACGTGTTGGTGGCCGGGTTCGCTGGCGCGCTCGTCGCCGTGGTGCTGCTCAACAGCGTGCCCAGCACCGGCGACACCTGGGAGCACCTGCTGCGCACCACCCTGCGCCGCATGGCCGTGGTGCTGGCCAGCAGCCTCACCGCCGGCTACCTCACCCCCATGGTGATGCTGATCAACGCATTCCCCGACGCGCTCATGCTCGGCGCAGCCTTCGCCATCGGCGGCGGCGCGCAGCGCGTGCTGCTGGCTGTTGTGCACCGCATC
>JAGXRS010000133.1 GCA_018335615.1 Hydrogenophaga sp.
CCCGTCTCCCATGCATGCCAGGCGTTGGACAACGCCTGTCCCACCATGACCAAAGGCCATCTTGATAGCCCTTCATGCAACAAGCACCATCGTTGCGTAATAACGGTAACCAGTTGATTCTGAATAAGCGCCGATTCACTGAAATGATGAGCATTTCATATTAGCCACTGGGCAGAATGCCCTGCGCCGGAGCCACTGTTGGCCTGGTGCGCGACGCGGTCATGCGTGTCGGCGCTCTCAGCACATAGCGCTCTTTCAACCAGCATTCGTCAGGCAGGAAACATATGAAAGTCACAGTCGTTGGTTCGGGTTACGTGGGTTTGGTCAGCGGGGCCTGCCTGGCCGAGGTGGGCAATGATGTGCTCTGCCTCGACGTGGATGCCGAGAAGATCCGCATCCTGGAAGCGGGTGGCATCCCCATCTTCGAGCCCGGCCTGCAGGAGATGGTGCAGCGCAACGTGGCGGCGGGGCGGCTGCGCTTCACCACCGACGTGGAGCGCGCCGTGCACCACGGCACCATCCAGTTCATTGCCGTGGGCACGCCGCCCGACGAAGACGGCTCAGCCGACATGCAGTACGTGCTGGCCGCCGCGCGCAACATCGGCCGGCTCATGACCGATTACAAGGTGGTGGTGGACAAGAGCACCGTGCCGGTGGGCACCGCCGACCGGGTGAACGCGGCCATTGCCGAGGAACTGCAGAAGCGCAACGTGAACACGCCCTACGCCGTGGTGTCGAACCCCGAGTTCCTGAAGGAGGGCGCGGCGGTGGAGGACTTCATGCGCCCGGACCGCATCATCGTGGGCGCCAGCGACGAGCAGGCGATCCTGCTCATGCGCGCGCTGTACGCCCCGTTCCAGCGCAACCGCGAGCGCCTGGTGATCACCGACGTGCGCAGCGCCGAGCTCACCAAGTACGCTGCCAACGCCATGCTGGCCACGCGCATCAGCTTCATGAACGAGCTGGCCAACCTGGCCGAAGCCCTGGGTGCCGACATCGAGATGGTGCGCCAGGGCATCGGCGCCGACCCGCGCATCGGTTACCACTTTCTCTACCCCGGCTGCGGTTACGGCGGTTCCTGTTTTCCGAAGGATGTGAAGGCGCTCATCAGGACCGCTGCGGGCGAGGCCGATCTGCAGCTCAAGGTCCTCACCGCGGTGGAGGCGGCCAACACGGCGCAGAAACACGTGCTGGGCCGCAAGGTGAAGCAGCGCCTGGGCAGCGACCTGGCCGGGCGCCATTTCGCCATCTGGGGGCTGGCCTTCAAGCCCAACACCGACGACATGCGCGAGGCACCCAGCCTGGCGCTGATCGCCGACCTGCTGGCCGCAGGCGCCACCGTGACCGCGTACGACCCGGTGGCCATGGACGAAGCCCGGCGGGTGCTGGGCGAAGAGCCTCGCGTGCGTTACGCCGGCTCGCCCAATGAGGCCCTCAGCGGTGCCGATGCGCTCATCATCGTCACCGAGTGGAAGGAGTTCCGTAGTCCGGACTTCGATCTCATCAAGGCCAGTCTGAAGCAACCACTGATCGTTGACGGGCGCAATCTCTACGACCCGAAGCTGGTTCGCGGCATGGGCCTTGAATACCTCGCCATCGGCCGCTGAACGTGCGCGCCTGCGGGCGCTTTTTCGTGCCCTCCATGTCCACCGACCTTTTTCAGACGCCCGCGTGGTTCGACAACCTGCGGGCCACGGGCTTCGTTGAGCCTCCGGTGGTGCATTCGGTGGCGCTGATCGCGGCTGACGCCATCGAAGCCGATCCCGCCCGGTTGCTGCTGATGCCCCGGGACGGCGGGCGCGCGCTCGGTGCGCTGAGCAATTACTACAGCTGCCTCTACGGCCCCGTTGGCCGTCCGGAAACCCTGGACGAGATGAACCTCGTGCGCTGGCGCGATGCCGCCCGTGCCATTCGCGGTTTGCCGGGCAGCTCGGTCTTGCACCTGCAGCCGCTCGATGCCGAGGCCCCGTGGCTCGGCCCGCTGGAGGAGGCGCTGCAAGCATCGGGTTACCAGACCGACCGCTACTTCTGTTTCGGCAACTGGTACCAGCCAGTGGCGGCCGGGGGGTTCCACGCCTACTGGGCCGCTCGTCCGTCTGCCTTGCGTCACAGCGTGGAGCGGGGGCGTCGGCGCCTGGACAAGACGGGGAGCTGGCACATCGAGATCGTGCAGGACGACGCTGCCCGCGTGGAGACCGCCATCTCGGCCTACGAGGTCGTTTACGCCAGCAGCTGGAAGCCGGCCGAGCCCTGTCCGGCGTTCATGCCGGGGCTGATCCGCGCGGCGGCGCAACAAGGCTGGTTGCGACTGGGGGTGTTGTGGCTCGACGGTCAGCCGGTGGCCGCGCAGGTGTGGCTGGTGGCCGCTGGGAAAGCCAACATCTACAAGCTGGCCTATGTCCGGGGGCGAGAAAAGCTCTCGGCTGGTTCGGTGCTCACCACGGCCCTCATGCAGCACGTGCTCGACACCGATGGCGTGCACGAGGTGGACTACCTCAGTGGCGACGACCCGTACAAGGCCGACTGGATGGCGCACCGCCGTGAGCGCGTGGGCCTGGTCGCATTTGATCTGCGCCGATGGCGCGGGGTGGGTGCAGCGGTCCGGCACACGGCCGGGCGGCTGCTGAAACGTTTGCGGGCTTGAGCGTTTTCGGGTCCGCGCGACAGGCTCTGCGCTCCCGTACCCGCCGCCTTCGCCCTTGCCGTGCCGATGCAGCGACGGGCAGTAAACAGCTTCAGGCCAGGGTTCAACCGCATTGGCTTACGCCAAACTGAATTTTCATTCTCCTGGCCCTCTTCAAAGGCGCCATCCGATCAGTGGAGTTGATTGCATGATTAGCGGTGGAAATATCCCGTACCTCTCTCGCCGAGGGCTATCGCAGCACGTGATTTTTTGTATTAGACGCGTCATTTCCCGTGGCTGCATTTTCTGTGGTCCTGTTTCTTCCTGTCGCATGTGGGTGCAATCGGGCCATGCCCGCCACGGGTGAAGCCAGCTGAACACTTCTGTGTGCAGGGTTCTCGCATGTTGTAAGCGGGTACACCTGCTCACATTCGGCGCCGCGTCGGCCGAATGACCGGTTCGGCCGTACACGCAATGTTACGGGTACCGGGCTGCCTTCGCTGATGATCGCTCTCGGCCGAACAAAAGCAACGTCCGGCGCAACAGGCTCTCGGCACCCTGTTACCAACAAAGAGCCGAATTCACTCTTGTATTGATTAAGCTGGGTCCAGCGTCCCTGTGGCATGCCTTGGTCAATCGAACACTCTGAGCCCCGACATGAGCCAACTATTGCTTGAACAGACAGAATTCTCCACCTGTTTTGCAGGTCGTGAAGTGAAGCCTGGACGCGACACCCAATTGATGCGCCGCGTGTACCAGTTTCGATATGAGGTGTATTGCAACGAATGCGGTTTTCTGGATGGACAGGATTACCCCGATCAGATAGAGACCGATGAGCACGACGCGGGCTCTTCCCATTTTGCCTCATTCAATCAGCAGGAAGAATTGGCCGGTTATGTGCGGCTCGTGCGCCCGGATGCGATTCAGACCTTTCCTTTCCAGAACCACTGTGTCACTTTGCTCAACGGTGTTGAACTGCCGCCAGCGGCGAAGTCGGCAGAGATCAGCCGGCTGATGGTGCGCCAGGATTACCGTCGGCGCCAGCCCAGTCGCCAGGAGCTGCTCGACGATTCCCCTCAGATTCTGTTGAGCCTGTACCGCCAGATGTATGAATACAGCCTGAAGGGCGGCATTCGCTACTGGTACGCCGCCATGGAGCGGTCATTGGCCCGCGCCTTGACCCGCATGGGCTTCTCCTTCCGCCAGATTGGCCCGGCCACCGACTATTACGGTCCGGTGGCGCCGTATGTGGCCGATCTGCGCGAACTGGAAGCGCGACTGGCCGAATTGAATCCAGCTTTATTGGCCTGGATGCGGAGTTCGCTGGCCGATACGGTGCAGGCATGAGTTTGCAGGGATGAGCCTGTTGTCGCATCTGCCCGCGGGCGCGGTGAGGCGCTTGCGGCGCTGGATGCTCGCCCAGGGGCGCAAGGCCGACCCGCTGCGCCTGCTCTCGATTTCCCGGGAGCGCGCCACGCGCGTGGCCCGATGGGCTGCTCAAAGCAGCCCGGCGTATCGGCAATTGCTGGAAGAACAAGGGCTGGATCCCGGTCGGGTGGGGCCTTCCACCCCCTGGCAGCAATTGCCGGTGTTGACCAAAACCAATACCTTTGGGCGGTTTCCGGTCGAATCGTTGTCCCGGCCGCTGCCACCGTCGGATCTGGCCGATGTGCTGACGAGTTCGGGCCGCGGCGGGCGCAGCTTTGGCTTTCGACTGACCGCCCGGGAGCAGCACGAAGAGGCCTGGTTCGACATCGACCTCGGTCTTCAAGACGTGTTTGGCGTCGATGAAAAGCCCACGCTGTTGGTGAACTGCCTGCCCATGGGCGTGGTGTTCCCCTCCCGCGCGGTCACCGTGGCCAATGTAAGCGTGCGCGAAGACATGGCCTGTTCCATCTTGCGCGACATCGGGCCCCGCTTTGCGCAGACGCTGGTCTGTACCGATCCACTGTTTGTGCGGGCGCTGCTGGAGGAAGGGCGGGCCGCCGGAGTCGACTGGGCGGCGCTCAACACCAGTGTGATCGTGGGAGAAGAGGTGCTGGTGGAAGCCCAGCGCGACCACATCGCCGCCCACATGGGCATCGCCATCGACGCACCAGCAGAAGACGTTGCCAGCCGCCTCGTGGGGAGTTCGTATGGGGTGGGTGAACTGGGTTTGAATCTGCTGTTCGAGACGCGCGACACCATCCGCATACGGCGCGCCCTGCGCGATCAGCCGGCGTTGGCCGCGTGGCTGTGTGGCCCGTCGAATGGCGCCGCGCTGCCATCCCTTTTCTGCTTCAACCCGCTGCGCTGCTTTCTGGAGGTGCTCGACCCCGACGCCGACGGCTACGGTGAACTGTGCGTGACCTTGCTGGACCGGCACGCGGTCATTCCGTTGCCCCGATACGCCACTGGGGACCTGGCCCGAATACTGAGCGCGGCCGACGCGCAGCAGGTCGCTCGCATGGCTGGGGCGGCGGTGCCATGGTTACCGGTGGTGGCGCTCAAAGGCCGGTTGAAAGACCGGCAGCCGGGCCTGCCGTCGGTGGAGAGCCTCAAGGAATTGCTCTACCAGGACCACCATCTGGCCGACCAGCTCACCGGGGCGTTCCGTCTGAGTACCGGTACAGACGGTGTGGCCCAGGTCACGCTGCAAGCCGGCAGTGAGTCCGCGGCCGCCGATCCGGGTCTCGCGGCGCGCGTCACCGCCCTGGCCGCACGGCACGGCATGGGCGATCTGACCGTCCACGTCGTGGGACCGGCCGATTTCCCCTGGCGCCCCCGCCTGGATTACGAACGAAAGTTTTCCTATCTGGAGACATGACGCGTGTTGCATTGTCGAGATGCTTTACACCGTTTTGATGGCAGCAATTGGATACATTTGCAATTCGTTTGATTTCAATGGCTTAGGTGAATTTCGACAGGCTGGCATGGATGCTGCCTTAGATTGATCGGCAGGCGATGTGCCTCCTCATCCCATCTAAAGGAGTTTCCATGATTAAGTCGAAAGTTTGTCAGGCAATTGCAGCGGCCGTGCTGTCCCTGGGTGCCGCTGGTGCGGCCAACGCCATTGTCATCACCGCGGGGGACTACAAGTTCACCATTGACAACTACGACGTCGGCAACGTGGGTTATACGGGCACCGGCGTGCTGTGCCAGAACAGCACGACGGCTTGCGATGCCAACTCGTTGGGTGCACCCGGGATGGGTTCTGTCGATACCGCCGGTATTTTCTCGGTGGCCTTGATCACCAATACCTCTTTGAACCAGGTTATCTTCCAGAAGGGCGGCGCCGACGGTTATCTGACCGGTGTGTTTGGTGGATTGGTTGATCACACGGTTGAAGCTGTCTGCGGTACGGTCAGCGGTTGTAACGTGAATGCCTATTCCCAGGGTGGCTTCTTCAATCTCTATCAGAATGCGCAGGATTACAATTACGCGGCAGGGCCCCAGGCTTCGCTGGCTGCCGGCACATTCTCCGGCATCACCGACGGTTCGCTCTATCTGGCCGGTGTATTCGCACCTGGCGCTGTGGCCGGTGACACCACCACCACCTATGTCTCGAATTACCTCACCTCGACGCTGGCCGGTGCCGGCCAAGGTTTCCTCGATGTGGTGGGCGGCTCGGCTTACAGCACCTTCAACACCAATTCCCTGACGGACGCCAATGGCAACAAGCGCGATCTGTTCCTGGACGTGACGTTCAATGACGTGGGCGCCGCTGGCTCGCAGTACGGATGGACCGTTCGCTCCACTGGCGCGGTGACCGGCCAGGCCGTTCCCGAGCCGGGCTCTTTGGCCCTGATTGCCCTCGCGCTGATGGGTGCTGGTGTGGCCACGCGCCGCAAGGCCTGAGGCAGGTACTGTGTTTGCCAACGCCTTTTGAGGGTGTAATTCCTTCCGGAGCTTGGCAAAATTGACCAGACACCCCGCCTTGGCGGGGTGTTTTCACGTCTGGCGGGTGCAAAGTTTGGAAAAATTTGCCGACGCGGTGGCACCGAGCGGTGTCGTCTGGCTGCCGCCTGTCGACATGGCGGGGTGATTGTGTTGCCATATGTAAGAGGAGCAGTGCCCCAGCCGGCGGCGGTCGCCGGGGGTGGCGGATGTTCCACGGTCAGCCGAGCCTACTCAGCCAGCTAATGAGAACCGTTTCACTTTCCCGCAGGGCCTGTTCGCTGGAGCAGGTGTGGTCGGCCTGGGCCAGCGCATGGCGTGTGAGGCCCGGTTGCCGGGCCCAGTTCGCCCAGCGGGGGTGGGTGTTGGCGTATTCCACAAACTCCTGCGCCGTCAGGTCGCGCTCACTCAGCAGGAGCAGGATCGCACCCGGAAAGCGCTGCCAGCCCGCCGCCATGTGGTCTTGGAAGCTGGGCTGGGGCTGGGGAGGGCGCTGCATACCGCGCAGGTTGGCCAGCAGGTCGCGCAGGGCCTGGCGCCCGACGGCGCCGGTCAGCAGCTTGCGCCAGAACGCCGGCTCTCGCAGGCGCTGCCGGTAGTAGTGGCGCACCGTCGTGCGCGCCAGGCTGGCTTCAGAGCGGACCCAGGGGTTCAACAGCGCCAACCCGGCCAGCCGTGGGTCGGCGGTGGCCGATGCATAGATCAGGCTCGCCGATGCGCCATCGCACAGGCCCCACAAGACCACCCGCTGCACACCGTCGCACGCCGCCACCGTGTCCACCGCCGCGGCGATGTGGGGGGTGGCGTGATCAAAGGGCACGGGTTCTCCCGGGCTGTCGCCCATGCCGGGCAGGTCAAAACGCAGGACGGTGTGGCCCTGGCGGGCCAGCGTCCGGGCCAACCGCAGGAACTGCCGGTGGCTGCCCACCCGGTACTGCGCACCGCCCACCACGATCACGACGGCGGTGCCCGAGGCGCGCGTATCGGCTGCCGGCCGGCTCAGGATGCCGAGCATGGGCGCGCCGCCCGGGTCCATCCACAGCGCCTGTTCGTCGAGGGACGTCATGCGGCGTCTCCCGCGCTCAGTGCCGAAACCGTGGCGGCGATCAAATCCGGCGCGTCATCGGTGCCGGTCTGCTGCCAGAAGGCGGGCGCGGTCACGGTGCGCGCCTGCACCGACCAGCCGGCGGCGCGCCAGGCGTCCAGCTGCCGTTCGGTGGCCGGGCTGGGCGCTGCGGCGGGTTGCAGCGCGGTGTCGATCCAGACGAGGCGGCGGGCGCCGCTGGCCACGGGCGGCACGAGCCGCGCCTGCTGCAGGCCGCGGGCCAGCGCGGGCGTGAGGGTGTAGCCCGCGATCTCCACCGGCTCCCCCCGTTCCAGTCGCTTCGCCGGGGTGTCGGCGCCGCTGGCGCTGGCGCTGGCGCCGGCGCCCAGCCACTGGCTGGCCGC
>JAGXRS010000134.1 GCA_018335615.1 Hydrogenophaga sp.
GAGCCGCTGGAGATTGGCGGGGTGGCCGGCGACCAGCAGAGCGCCCTGTTCGGCCAGGCCTGCTTCACGCCTGGCATGGCGAAGAACACCTACGGCACCGGCTGTTTCATGCTCATGCACACCGGCGAGCGCTTCCAGACCAGCCACAACGGGCTCATCACCACGGCGGCGGCCCAGCCAGCCGGCCCGTCGCAGTACGCGCTGGAGGGCAGCGTGTTCATGGGTGGCGCCGTGGTGCAGTGGCTGCGCGACGGCCTGCGGGCCATCGACGCCAGCAGTGAGGTGCAGGCCCTGGCCGAGAGCGTGCCCGACGCTGGCGGCGTGGTGCTGGTGCCCGCCTTCACCGGCCTGGGCGCGCCCTACTGGCAACCCGACAGCCGCGGCAGCATCACCGGCCTGACGCGCGGCACCACCCTGGCGCACATCGCGCGCGCGGCGCTGGAGAGCATCGCCTTTCAGAGCGCGGCTTTGCTCGACGCCATGGGCCGCGACGCCGTGGCCGCCGGCGGCGTACCGGTGAGCGAGCTGCGGGTGGACGGCGGCGCCTGCGTGAACGACCTGCTGATGCAGATTCAGGCCGACCTGCTGGGCATTCCCGTGGTGCGGCCCGCGGTGATCGAGACCACCGCCCTGGGCGCCGCCTACCTCGCCGGGCTGCACACGGGACTGTACGCCGGGCTGGACGAACTGGCGCAGCAGTGGCGCGCCCAGCGCACGTTCCACCCCACGCTCGCGCGCGAGGCCGCCGGCGAGAAGAGGGCCGCCTGGGAGCACGCGGTGCGGCGGACGGTGGCGGCGTAACCACCTCTGAGCGCACCCGGGCTCGGGCGACAATGGTCCCATGAACACGTCAACCCACCCTCTCATCACCTTCATCGGCGGCGGCAACATGGCCAGCGCCATCATCGGCGGGCTGGTCCGCCAGGGCCACCCCACCGCCCGCCTGCAAGTGGTGGAGCCCTGCGACGAGCAACGCACCCGGCTCGGCCAGCAATTCCCCGGCATGGCCGTGCTCACGTCGGCAGACGCCGGCCTTGATCCTTCCGACCTCGTGGTCTGGGCGGTGAAGCCCCAGACCTTCAGGGAAGCCGCTACAGCGGCCAGCGCCTTCGTCGGCGGCGCGCTGCACCTGAGCGTGGCGGCCGGCATCACGAGCGAGAGCATCGCTGCCTGGCTGGGCACGCAGCGCATCGTACGCGCCATGCCCAATACGCCGGCGCTGGTCGGTCTGGGCATGACGGGGCTGATGGCACGCGCTGCCGTGACGGAAGCAGACCGGGCACTGGTCGAGGCCGTGGTGCGCACCACCGGCGAGCTGGTGTGGGTGAACGTGGAGTCGGATCTGGACGCGGTGACCGCCCTGTCGGGCTCCGGCCCGGCCTACGTGTTCTATTTCCTGGAAGCCATGCGCGACGCGGGTGCCCGCATGGGCCTGTCGCCCGAGGTGGCACAACAGCTGGCCATCGGCACCTTCATCGGCGCGGCCACGTTGGCCCAGCGCTCCAGCGATCCGCTGCAGACGCTGCGCGAACGCGTCACCTCCAAGGGCGGCACCACGTATGCCGCGCTCACGTCGATGGAGGCGAGCGGCATGAAGGCAAAATTTGAAGAAGCGCTGTTTGCCGCCCAGAAACGGGCGGCCGAACTGGGCGCCGAATTCGGACGGTAAAGATTACCCCCGCGCCGCTGCGCCCCGTGGAGCCTTGATTCCCGTTCGCCCTGAGCCTGTCGAAGCCCTTCCACAGGCTCAGGGCGAACAGTTTCTACCTCACAGGCCGGAGCAATAAGCGCCCCGAAGATGGCCATCACCAGCGGCCTGGCGGCCGGCGCCACCGTGATCGCGGCTTGAACGCACGCGCTCCGGCGTGCCCGGTCACACGCCGAGCACCACACCCACAAACAGCGTGAAGCCCAGCCAGTGGTTCAGGCGGAAGGCCTTGAAGCAGCCGTCGCGCGTGCGGCCCTTGATGAGGCGGAAATGCCAGGCCACCTGGGCGAGTGCCACCAGCAGCGTGGCGAGCCAGACCACGGGGTTCACCAGTGACCACAGCGCCGCGGTCCAGATGGCCAGGAACACGAGGTAGAAACCGGTCACCGCCGTCACGTCGTGCTCGCCCAGGGTGATGGCCGAGGTTTTCATGCCGATGCGCAGGTCGTCGTCGCGGTCGACCATGGCGTATTCGGTGTCGTAGGCCAGCACCCAGAACAGGTTGCCCGCCATCAGCACCCAGGCCAGCGGCGGCACGCTGTGCCACACGGCGACCCAGAAACCCGGCTCGGCCCAGGGCGCCGTGCCGCTGAACAGTTCCAGCGCCGGGCCACCGCGCACCGCCGCGAACGCCATGGGAATGCCGAAGCTGAAGGCCACGCCCAGCACCGCCTGCGGCATGGACACCAGGCGCTTCGCATAGGGATACACGATGGCCAGCACCAGCCCCAGACCCGACCACACGATGGTGGCCACGTTGGTGGTGAGCACCAGCAGGAAAGCGGCCAGCGCCAGCACAGCGCCCACGCCCAGTGCTTCCTTCACGCCGATGCGCCCACTGGTGACCGGGCGTTGCGCGGTACGCTTCACATGGCGGTCGAAGTCGCGGTCGGCCACGTCGTTGGCGCAGCAGCCCGCGCTGCGCATGAGGATGGTGCCCAGCACGAACACCAGCAGCAGGTGCAGCCCCGGAAAGCCACCCGCTGCGATCCACAGCGCCGAGAGCGAGGGCCAGAGCAGCAACAGCCAGCCCGCCGGGCGGTTCCAGCGGATCAGGTCAAGGTAGAGATTGAGTCGCGAAGATGGGGTGGAAGGGGACGCAAGCATGAAAAGGCCAATGGCAAAGCCGTCAATCGATACCCGAGCATAGAGCGCGAACGACCGGCTGCCATGGATCAGCGAGCTGGGCCATTCGCGTCAGGTCGATTGCCAATCGTCCACGGACGCCGCACGGGAGAGGGATTCCTGTCCCCCCACCAGCCGCGCAACCGGCTTTGCAGGGGCGCAGGCACGCCCCTTGGGAGGTGCCGCCGCAGGCGACGCGGGAGAGCTTATTCCTCCAGGAGCGAGCGCAGCATCCACGCGGTCTGCTCGTGCACCGTCAGGCGCTGCGTCAGCAGGTCGGCCGTGGGTTCGTCGCCCGCTTTGTCCACCACGGGGAACAGCTCGCGTGCGGTGCGCGCCACAGCCTCGTGGCCTTGCACCAGGATGCGCACCATCTCCATCGCCTTGGGCGGCACCGCGGGCGCATCGGGTACCGAGCTGAGCTGGCTGAACTGCGCGTAGCTGCCGGGCGCGGCGTGGCCCAGCGATCGAATGCGCTCGGCCACCGGGTCCACGGCGTTCCAGAGTTCGGTGTACTGCGTCATGAACATGGTGTGCAGCGAATTGAACATCGGCCCGGTCACGTTCCAGTGGAAGTTGTGCGTGGTCAGGTACAGCGTGTAGGTGTCGGCGAGCAGCCGGGACAGGCCCTTGGCAATGGCGGCGCGGTCTTTGTCGCTGATGCCGATGTTGATGGCGGACGCGGTGGAACGTGCAGATGACTTGGCCATGGAGTGCTCCTGAGGGTTCAAAGAAAAGGGCGCCGCGACAACGCGAGCCTGCTGTCGAGTGTAGGACGGCGATCAGGACAGGCGTTTGACGCCGGGCAACTCGCACGCATAGATGGCGTTGCGCAGCTCGGCAATCGCCTCGTAGCGGGTGAAGCTGCGCCGCCATGCCAGCACCACGCGCCGCGTGGGTGCCTCGCCCTCGAACGGCAGGTAGCGCACGTAGGACGAATCGCCGAAGTCCTGCCCGGGCGTGGCCGAGCCCTCCAGCGCCGATGAGGGCACCGACAGGCGCGGCACCAGTGTCACGCCCATGCCGGCGGCCACCATGTGCTTGATGGTTTCCAGCGACGAGCCCTCGAAGCTCTTGCGGATGCCTTCGGTGTCGTTGGAGAAGCGGGCGAACTCGGGGCAGACCTCCAGCACGTGATCGCGAAAGCAATGGCCCGTGCCCAGCAGCAGCATGGTCTCGCGCTTGAGCTCTTCGTTGGTGATGCTTTTGCGCTGGGCCAGCGGGTGCGTGACGGGTACGGCCGCCAGAAAGGGCTCGTCGTACAACGGCGCAATGGCCAGGTTGGTGTCCGGAAACGGCTCGGCCAGAATGGCACAGTCGATCTCGCCCAGGCGCAGCTGCTCCAGCAGCTTGACGGTGAAGTTCTCCAGCAGCATCAGCGGCATCTGCGGACTGCGATCGATCACCTGGCGCACCAGGTTGGGCAGCAGATAGGGCCCGATGGTGTAGATCACGCCCAGGCGCAGCGGGCCGGTCAGCGGGTCTTTGCCGCGCTTGGCGATTTCCTTGATGCTGGCGGCCTGCTCCAACACCGTCTGGGCCTGGCGCACGATCTCTTCCCCCAGCGGCGTCACCGCGATTTCACTGGCACTGCGCTCGAAGATCTTCACTTCGAGCTCTTCTTCCAGCTTCTTGATCGCCACGGACAGGGTAGGCTGCGACACGAAGCACGCCTCGGCCGCTTTGCCGAAGTGCCGCTCGCGCGCCACGGCCACGATGTATTTGAGTTCGGTGAGCGTCATGCGCTGATTGTGCCCCCGCACCGCGGGGTGGTGCTCCCACGCGCCGGTTGGTGGGGTGCCGACCTGATCAGGCTTTCAGGAATTCCGCCTTGGTGCCGTGCCAGCGCGCGATGTGTTTCTCGGCGGCGGCCGGGTGGCGTTCGAGCATCTGGGCAGCGGCAGCGCGGGCCCAGTCCAGCAGATGGCCGTCGGTGGCGAGGTCGGCGAAACGCAGCATGGCCGCGCCCGACTGGCGCGCGCCGAGGAATTCGCCGGGGCCGCGGATCTCCAGATCGCGCCGGGCGATCTCGAAGCCGTCGCTGGTTTCGGCCATGGCCTTGAGGCGCTCGCGGGCGGTCTCGCTCAGGCGCCCCCCCTCGGGCGGGGTGTACATGAGCACGCAGGCCGACGCGGCGGCGCCACGGCCCACCCGGCCGCGCAGCTGGTGCAGCTGCGACAGGCCGAAGCGCTCGGCGTGTTCGATCACCATCAGCGAGGCGTTGGGCACGTCCACGCCGACCTCGATCACCGTGGTGGACACCAGCACGCCCATGTGGCCGCTGGTGAAGAGCGACATCACCGCTTTTTTCTCGGCCACCGGCATGCGCGAGTGCAGCAGGCCGACGAGCACGCCCGGCGACGCACCGTCCGCCGCCGGGTCCAGCGCCAGCGCGCCCACCGCGTGCGCACCCGATCCGGGCAGCGTCGGCGTGGCGGGGTTCAAGGCGGCGCTCAGCTCGGCGTGCGTGGCGGTGGCGTTGGACAGGTCAATCGACTCGCTCTCTTCGATCAGCGGGCATACCCAGTAGACCTGCCGCCCCTGCGCCACCTGGGCGCGGATGCGCTCGATCACCTCACCGCGGCGGCTGTCGGCCACCACCTTGGTGACGATGGGCGTGCGCCCGGGCGGCAGCTCGTCGATGGTGGACACGTCCAGGTCGGCGTAGTAGCTCATGGCCAGCGTGCGCGGGATGGGCGTGGCGGTCATCATGAGCAGGTGGGGCTCTTGTGCGAGGGCTTTGACAGGTTCAGCCCGAACGGAAGGTTCTTCAAGCGCAGTGCCCACAGTCCCAGAACGCCGCGGCGCCGGCTCCGCCGGGCCGTCAGCGTTGCCCCTTGAGGGGCTGAGCGGCGACACGAAGTGCGCAAGCGATGGGGGTGGGCCCATTTTGCTGCGCAGCGCCAGCCGCTGCGCCACGCCGAAGCGGTGCTGTTCGTCGATCAGCGCCAGCGCCAGGTTCTGGAACTGCACTTGGTCCTGGATCACGGCGTGGGTGCCGACCACCAGCGCGGCTTCACCGCTGGCGATGAGCGCCAGCATCTCCGTGCGCTGTTTCTTCTTCTGGCTGCCGGTGAGCCAGGCCACGCGCTGGCCGAGCGGGGCGAGCAGCGGCTCCAGCCAGCCGATGAGCTTGGCGAAGTGCTGCTCGGCCAGGATTTCGGTGGGTGCCATCAGGGCGCACTGCCAGCCGGCGTCGATGGCGATGGCGGCGGCCAGTGCGGCCACCACGGTCTTGCCCGAGCCCACATCGCCCTGCAGCAGGCGGTGCATGGGCACCGGGCGGGCCAGGTCGCGCGCGATTTCTTCGCCCACGCGGCGCTGCGCGGCGGTGAGGCCAAACGGCAGCACGCCCAGCAGCTGCTCGTGCAGGCCGCCGGGCTTCGGGCGCAGGGCCGGGGCGCGCAGGGCGTCGCGCTCGCGCTTGGCCGTCAGCTGCGAGAGCTGCTGGGCCAGCAGTTCCTCGGCCTTCAGGCGCTGCCAGGCCGGGTGACTGCGGTCTTCCAGCGCGTCCAGCGACACGTCGGGGCCGGGCTGGTGCAGGTAGCGCAGCGCGTCGCGCAGCGTCCAGGCGCCGTGCACCGCCTGCTGCAGGCTGCCCAGCAGCTCGGTCGGAATCGTTTCGCTCAGGTCGGCGCGCGCCAGGCCGCTGGCCACCACCTTGCGCAGGTAGG
Source organism: Hydrogenophaga sp. (assembly GCA_018335615.1). Classification (GTDB taxonomy): domain Bacteria; phylum Pseudomonadota; class Gammaproteobacteria; order Burkholderiales; family Burkholderiaceae_C; genus Hydrogenophaga. Next base: position 6,508 of record JAGXRS010000134.1, read on the forward strand.
CCTGCGGCAGTTGCGCGCTGGTGGGGTACACGGGGGTGAGCGCGTTCGGCAGTTCGCCCCCGGCGGCATGGAAGGCCGGGTGCATGATGGTGCGGCCGAGGAAGCCGCCGCGCAGTTCCCCCCGCGCCCGGATGTGCGCGCCCACCGCCAGCGCCTTCTGGTGCGAGGGGTAAAAGGTGAAGAAGCGCAGGGTGCAGGTGTCGGAGCCGTCGTCCAGCGTCACCAGCAACTGTCGGCGCGGGCGCAGCGTTACCTCGGCATGGGTCACGGTGCCTTCGATCTGCACCGTCTGGCCTTCGCGCGCGTCGGCTAGGCGCACCACGCGGGTTTCGTCCTCGTATCGCAGCGGCAGGTGCAGGGCGAGGTCGATATCGCGCACCAGGCCGAGCTTGTGCAAGGCCTTTTGCGGTGCCGACAGGGCCTTGCGCGGCGCAGCAACCGGGGGGGACGTTGGCGCGCTGGAGGACATCGCGCCATTGTGGCCGAAGTGCCTGGCGCACCGCGCTCTGCGACAATCGCCGGCTTCGCATTGGAACGGGTCCCGTAAGGCCCTCAAACCGCATGACATCCCCTGCACCCTCGGCACCCGCCGCCCTGCGCGACTTCAGCGTCGCCGATTTCGATTTCACCCTCCCCACCGAGCTGATCGCCCAGCACCCCGCCAACGAGCGCAGCGCCTCGCGCCTGCTCGACGCCAGCGGCGCCCAGCCCGCCGACCGCATCTTCCGCGAGCTGCCCAGCCTGCTGCAGCCCGGCGACCTGCTGGTGTTCAACGACACCCAGGTGGTAAAGGCCCGGCTGTTTGGCGAAAAGGCCAGCGGCGGCAAGCTGGAACTGCTGATCGAGCGCGTGCTGCTCCCGCACGAGGCCAGCGACGGCAGCGAGAACGAAGTGGTGGCACACCTCCGCGTGAGCAAGAAGCCCCAGCCCGGCGGGCGCCTGCACATGGCGGGCGGCCTGGACGGTGGCGGTTTCGATGCCGAGTTCATCGGCCGCTGGCCCGATGAACAGGGCCAGCTGTTCCGCCTGCGGCTGCAGGGCCCGGCCGGGGAAACGCCGTATGAGCTGATGCAGCGCCACGGCCATGTGCCGCTGCCGCCCTACATCGAGCACGCCGACGATACCGACGACGAACGCCGCTACCAGACCGTGTTCGCCCGCGTGCCCGGCGCGGTGGCCGCGCCCACCGCCGCCCTGCACTTCGACGAAGGCGTCCTGGCCGCCCTGGATGCCCGCGGCGTGCAGCGCGCCAGCGTCACCCTGCACGTGGGCGCCGGCACCTTTGCCCCCATGAAGGCCGAGCGCATCAGCGAGCATGTGATGCACCACGAGCGCTACGCCATCCCCGCCGCCACCGTACAGGCCATCGCCGACTGCCGCGCGCGCGGCGGGCGCGTGGTGGCGGTGGGCACGACCACCGTGCGCACGCTCGAGAGCTGGGCCCGCAGTGGCGAGGTGACCGGCGACACCAACATTTTCATCACACCGGGCTTCGACTTCCGCGTGGTGGACCTGCTGATCACCAACTTCCACCTGCCCAAGTCCACCCTGATGATGCTGGTGAGCGCCTTTGCTGGTTACGATCCGATCATGGCGCTCTATCGCCACGCCATCGCCCAGCGCTACCGGTTCTTCAGCTATGGCGACGCCATGCTGCTGCGCAAAATCTGACGCGAACGCGGCTTTTGCACCACGCCGTCGAGCAAAAGCCCCCGCCCAGGGCCCTCAGGCCTGCCATTTGCCCTGCTGTGCGGGCGCCCCAGCCGAAACCCGCCGCACAATCGCGCGGCATCCCACACAGACCGACCGAGCCACACCGTGATTGAAATCGTTCTCCGCCTGGGCCTGGCCCTGCTGCTCTCCCTCAGTCTTGCCCTTTTGCTGGCTTGGGGCTGGGACCAATCGGACACGGTGCCGGTGGTCGAGAGCACCCAGATCGACGACAGCGCCAGCGTGCTGCCACGGCGGCAGTGAGCGGCACCGGGCTGACGCCCGGTCACGGCGGTTGAGCGGCAACGGCGGGTCGGCATGGGCTCGGCGACAATCCCCGCATGCTCCAGTTCGAACTCCTCAAGACCGAAGGCCACGCGCGCCGCGGCCGTCTCACGCTCAACCACGGCGTCGTCGAAACCCCCATCTTCATGCCGGTGGGCACTTATGGCACCGTGAAGGGCGTGATGCCCGCCAGCCTCGAAGACATGGGCGCCCAGATCATCCTGGGCAACACCTTCCACCTGTGGATGCGCCCGGGCCGCGAGGTCATGGCCAGCTTCGGCGGCCTGCACGGCTTCGAGAAATGGAACAAGCCCATCCTCACCGACTCGGGTGGCTTCCAGGTCTGGAGCCTGGGCGCGATGCGCAAGATCACCGAAGAAGGCGTGACCTTCGCCAGCCCCGTCAACGGCGACAAGCTGTTCATGTCGCCGGAGGTCAGCATGCAGATCCAGACCGGGCTGAACAGCGACATCGTGATGCAGCTCGACGAGTGCACGCCGTACGAGACCAACGGCCACTTGACCACCGAGGCCGAGGCGCGCAAGAGCATGGAAATGAGCCGGCGCTGGGCGCTGCGTTCAAAAGCCGAATTCGAGCGGCTGGAGAACCCGAACGCGCTGTTCGGCATCGTGCAAGGCGGCATGTTCGAGCACCTGCGCCAGGAGTCGCTGGAAGCGCTGGTGGAGATGGACTTCCCCGGCTATGCCATCGGCGGCGTGAGCGTGGGCGAGCCCAAGGCCGAGATGCTGCAGATCATGGCGCACACGCCGCACCGCCTGCCGGCCCACAAACCGCGCTACCTGATGGGCGTCGGCACGCCGGAAGACCTGGTGCAGGGCGTGGCCGACGGTGTGGACATGTTCGACTGCGTCATGCCCACGCGCAACGCGCGCAACGGCACGCTGTTCACGCGCTTCGGTGACCTGAAGATCCGCAACGCGCGCCACAAGACCGACCACCAGCCGCTGGACACCACCTGCACCTGCTACGCCTGCGCGGGC
>JAGXRS010000135.1 GCA_018335615.1 Hydrogenophaga sp.
CGCGGCCAAATAAGGAGTGACCATGACGGAAGCTAAAACATCCCTCAAGCGCACCTTGGTTGGCAAGGTGGTCAGCGACAAGCGTGCCAAGACCGTGACGGTTCTGGTCGAGCGCCGTGTGAAGCACGAGCTCTATGACAAGATCGTCGCCAAGTCGAGCAAGTACCACGCGCACGACGAAAACGGCGAATTCAAGACGGGCGACGTGATCGAGATCACCGAGAGCCGTCCGCTGTCGAAGACGAAAAACTGGGTCGCTACGCGCCTGGTGCAAAAAGCCGCTCTGGTGTAAGGCATGAGTCCGCTGTTCGCAGCGCGATCCGACAAAGCGACCGACAATCTCGGTCGCTTTTTCTTTTTCCGGGCCTGCCCTGCGGCAGGTCTTTTTTCATGACCATTCAGGTCGCCACCTCTTGAGGAGCCCCCATGATCCAGATCGGCCAGTCCATTCCCACCACCACCCTGATGGAGTACGTCGAGGTTGAAGGCAACGGCTGCAGCATCGGGCCCAACCCGGTGGACGTGGCCGCCGCAACCGCCGGCAAGACGATCGCCATTTTTGCCTTGCCCGGCGCCTTCACGCCCACCTGCTCGGCCAAGCACGTGCCGGGCTTCGTGGAACATGCGGCCGATTTCAAGGCGGCGGGCGTGGACGAGATCTGGTGCGTGAGCGTGAACGATGCGTTCGTGATGGGTGCTTGGGCCCGCGAACAGCAGACCGCCGGCAAGCTGCGCATGCTGGCCGATGGGAGCGCTGATTTCGCCAAGGCCACAGGCCTGACGCTGGACCTCAGCGGCCGCGGCATGGGCTTGCGCAGCAACCGTTATTCGATGCTCGTGAAGGACGGCGTGGTCAAGACGTTGAACGTCGAAGGCCCGGGCAAGTTCGAGGTGAGCGACGCGGCTACGCTGCTGGCGCAGGCCCGCGCTGGCGTCTGATCGTCTGTCCATCGGAACAAAAGGGCGCGCCGCTCACGCGGCCCGCCCTTTTCTATTTCAGCGGCTCAGGCGCTCAAAGCGCCACCTTGAGGTAGTGGGCTCCGGGCAGCGGGTTGTGGTAGTAAGGCGCCACCTCGACAAAGCCGGCCTCTTGGTACAGGGCGCGCGCGGCTTCCATATCGCTCAGGGTGTCCAGCAGCATGGTGGTGTAGCCCGCCAGGTGGGCCTGAGACATGGTGTGCTCGACCAGTTGCCGCCCCAGCCCGAAACCGCGAAAGGCGCGGCGCACGAACAGGCGCTTCATTTCACAGGCGTTGAGATGGTCGGTGGTGGGAAGCGAACGGAAGGCGCAACACCCTGCAGGTAAGCCATCCACGCGGGCCAGCAAGAGCCCGCCACCCGGTTCCGCGTACTCACCGGGCAAGTTTGACAGTTCTGCGGTGAAACCCTGGAAGCACAGATCAATGCCGATGTCGGCCTGGTAGTCCACAAAGAGCGCCCGGATGTCCTCCAGGTCTTCGGCGGAGCTGACGCGGTGAAGCTGGATGTCGGGCGTGGAAATGACGGTCATGGAGACAGAGCGCTCAAGGCTGCGGAGCAGTTTAAACCAGCCCCGGTCCGTTCGTGCGCAAACCCCTCACAGGCCTCCTCGCTCGGCGAACCACACCATGCTGTACACCAGACCTGCGCAGGTGAGCCAGATCAGCAGCGCCCCGACGCGATGGGCGGTGGTGTCCTGTGAGGCCGGCAGGTCCGCGTCCACCCGCTTGTCGCCCGTGATCATGGGTCCCACCAAGTCTTGACGGCGGGCGATGCGGTAGAACACGATGGCCAGGATGTGGAGTACCACCAGCGCCAGCACGACAAACTTGCCCACGTTCTTGTGGTACCGGGTGGCCATGCTCACAGTGTCGCCCGACACGTACCGGGTCAAGGGGCCAAAGAAGGAGATCTCGTCATCGCTTATCAGGCCGGTCGATACCTGCGCCAGCAGAACCAGCAGAAGGGCCAGCACCGACAGCGCACCCAGCGGGGTGTGACCGGTCGATTGCCGGGGCGTCCCCTGGCCGCGGAGATAGGCCCAGGTGGTGCCCGGCCCATACACAAACTGGCCGAAACGCGACCAGTGGCCGCCGGCAAATCCCCACACCAGTCGGAACAGCAGCAGGCTGAGCACCGCATAGCCGAACCGGAAATGCCAGACCATCCAGTTGCCGCCGATGTTGCCCGTGATCAGCAGACCGGCCACCAGCAGGGCCAGCAGCCAGTGAAACAGACGGGTGGGCAGATCCCAGACACGTAGAGGGTGCATGCGGTGCTTGTGCTAAAAGATGGGAGGGCGGCGACGGACCGGTCACCGGCGGTTCTGCTGGCACTTTGGCACCGACCCGCTGCTCCCGTCAAGGCGAACGCGCCACTTCCCTTCATTTCACCCCAGGAGGTTCCATGAAAGTCCCTGCCACGCTGGCCATCTCGCTTGCGCTCTCGTCAATGGCCTTGCCGGCCATGGCCCAGTTCCAAAAGCCGGAAGACGCGGTCAAGTACCGCAAGGCGGCGTTCACGGTGATGGGCTCGCATTTTTCGCGCATCGGCGCCATGGCCAATGGCCGTGTGCCTTTTGATGCCACCGTCGCCGCCGAGAACGCGGCCATCGTGCAGGCCATGAGCAAACTGCCGTTCACAGCTTTTGGACCGGGTACCGACAAAGGCGACACCCGGGCTCAGCCAAAGATCTGGAGCGAGCAGCCGCGCTTCAACGAAGCCGCCGAGAAGATGCAGGCCGAAGTGGACAAACTGGCGGCCGCCACGAGAACGGGCAATCTGGACAGCGTGAAAACGGCCTTCGGAGCGGCCGGTCAGAGCTGCAAGGCCTGTCACGACAACTACCGGCGCGACTGATCGGCTCTTTTGAGTTTGCCTGGGCCGCTCGAGGCGGTCAGCTCTGCGCGAGCAGTTTCTCGATCAGCTGGTGCAGGGCAGCAAAGTCGGGTTCGCCCACATAGCGCTTCACGATCCGCCCCTGCCGGTCCACCAGGTAGGTGGTGGGGGTGAGCTTGACGTCGCCCCAGTTCTGGGCAATCTCACCGGTGTTGTCGAGCGCCACCTTGAATGGCAACTGGCGCGTCTGAGCGAAATTCAGCACCCAGGCCGGCGGGTCGTAGCTCATGGCCACGGCCACCGTGTCGAAACCCTGGTCCTTGTACTTGTGGTAAGTGGCGGCCAAGGCAGGCATTTCCTTGACACAGGACACACAGGTCGTCGCCCAGAAGTTCACCAGCATCACCTTGCCTTTGAGGTCGGCCGTGGTCGTGGTGGCACCGTCGATCAGAACGAAGGTGGAAGCCGGCGCTTGGTCTTTCGATCCGCAGCCCCCCAAAATCAGCAGGGATGCCAGGCCGAGCGCCACGCCCGCCGACAGCAGCGAGCGTCGGTACAGAGAAAATGGATGTGTCAGGTTCATGGTGAAGGGTCGCCGGGCGACGGTGATGGCCACGGCAGATCGTTACGATTCGTACCAACCCCGGGAGTTCACATGCAGCGTCGCCAGTTTAACCACTCGATCGTGTTCGGCACCCTGTTGCTCGGCACCTACCGGCAGGCCTGGGCCCTGTCGCTGGCCGACCTCACCGACCAAGACGCCAGCCGTGGCGTGAAGGCCGCCCTGGAAAAAGGCGCGCTCGCGGCGGTGCTGCTGCTGGGCCGACCCGACGGATTCCTGGGCAATCCCCAGGTGCGCATTCCGCTGCCGGGCTATCTCAACGATGCCGCCCGGCTCTTGAAGACGATGGGGCAGGGCAAGCGCGTGGACGAGCTTGTCACCCGCATGAACCGCGCGGCTGAAAGCGTGGTGCCCCTGGGGCAGCAGCAGCTGGTGGGTGCGGTCAGAAACATGTCGGTGGGTGATGCCAAGAGCATTCTGACTGGGGACAACGACTCGGTGACACGGTTTTTTGCCAGCAAGACCCGCGAGCCGCTGGGCGAGACTTTTCTGCCCTTGGTGACCCAGGCCACCGAGAAGGTGGGACTGGCCGCGTCGTACAACCGGTTGGCAGGTCGGGCAGCCGGGCTGGGCTTGCTGAAGCAGGACGAGGCCAACATCGAGCGCTACATCACGGGCAAGACGCTGGACGGCCTGTACACCATCATCGGCGAAGAAGAGCGCAAGATCCGGCGTGACCCGGTGAGCGCTGGCAGCGCTCTCGTGAAGAAGGTCTTTGGCGCGCTGAAATAGGCGGCTACTGTGGCGGGTGGCGGGTGGC
>JAGXRS010000136.1 GCA_018335615.1 Hydrogenophaga sp.
GCACGCGCCGCGAAGAGCTGCTGCTGCAGCCCGAGATCTTGCAGAAGACCCGCATCCTGCGCCAGTTCATGTACAACATGGACGAGATCGAGGCCATGGAAATGGTCTTGAAGAGCATGAAGTCGACCAAGAACAACTCCGAGTTCTTCGACATGATGCGCCGAGGCGGCTGACGCGCCAGCTATAATCGAAAGCTTTGCAACTTGCGGCAAGTACAACGAAACGGTTTCGTTGCGGCTGTCGCACCTGACCTCAAGGAAACGTCATGAAAGACGGCATTCACCCCAACTACCGCGAAGTCTGCTTCGTGGACCTGTCCAACGGTTTCAAGTTTGTGACCCGTTCGTGCGCCAACACCAAAGAAATGGTGAAGATGGAAGACGGCCGTGAACTGCCGCTGTACAAGCTGGACACCTCCAGCGAGTCGCACCCCTTCTACACCGGCACGCAGAAAAGCGTGGACAACATGGGCGGCCGCGTCGAGCGTTTCCGCAACCGCTACGGCAAGGGCACCGCTGCTGCAGCCGCAGCGCCTGCTCCCGCAGCAGAATAAGCAGACGGCCGCAGGTCCTTCAGGGCCGGCGGTATCTGTCAAAAGCAGCCGGCGATCCCGGCTGCTTTTTTTTGCCCCGACGCCAGCGCCCAGCCGTCGTGCTCGACGGCTGGCTGTGCATCCCGCAAAGCCCTCCCTGTATATTTCCCCTCAGTGAATCCAGCGAATCCCGCCATCGTCAGCCAGTCGGCCGTGCGGCGCCTGCCCCGGCTCGCGCTCATCCTGTTCTGCGTGGCCTACGTGCTGCCCGGCTTCATCGGGCGCGAGCCGTGGAAAAGCGCGGACGTGTCGGCCTTCGGCGTCATGCTGGAGATGGCGGCTGGACGCACCGGATGGTGGAACCCCCAGATCCTGGGCCTGGCAGCGGACGAAGCGGGGCCGCTGCCTTACTGGCTGGGCGCCCTCTTCATCTGGTTGCTGCCGTTTGTGCCGGCCGACTTTGCAGCACGCGTGCCCTTCGGGCTGCTGCTGGCCCTGGCGCTGGTGGCCACCTGGCACACCGTCTACCGCCTGGCCCGCCAGCCGGCGGCGCAACCGGTGAGTTTTGCCTTTGGCGGGGAAGCCCATCCCACCGACTACGCCCGCGCCATGGCCGACGCGGGTCTGCTGGCCCTGATCGCCTGCCTGGGGCTGGCGCAGCTGTCACACGAAACCACCCCCGATCTGGCGCGGCTGGCCATGGTGTCCTGCCTGCTGTACGCCGGCAGCCGCCTGGCCCACGCGTCCGACGTGCGCCAGCCGGTGCTCACGGTGGCGCTGCTGGGCCTCGCCACGCTGGCGCTCATCTTCAGCGGCGCGCCCTGGATCGCGCTCTGGCTGGGCAGCGGTCTGCTGCTGGCCGTGTTCGTGTCGCGCGTGAGGTCCGGTAACAGAGGTGGCGACAGCGTCGACCTGTCCATCCGCACGCTGGCGACCGATCCCCTGGCCTGGGCCGCTGGGGTGCTGGCGGTGGTGCTCGGCGGCTCGGCCGTGGCCGGGCTGTTCCCGCCGCCCGGCTGGCAGACCGCCTGGTCGTCCATGCCATGGGGCAGCTGGGGCCGCCTGCTGCTCTGGTTCACCTGGCCCGTGTGGCCGCTGGCGCTGTGGACACTGTGGCGCTGGCGCCGGCAACTGCTGCAGCCCCATGTGGCGCTTCCATTGTGGGCCGCGCTGGTGAGCGTGATCGACAGCGCGCAGTCGGACGAACGCGACCGGGCGCTGCTGCTGGCCCTGCCCGCGCTGGCGGCACTGGCCGCGTTTGCGCTGCCCACGCTGCGGCGCAGCGTGTCGGCGCTGATCGACTGGTTCACGCTGCTGTTTTTCACCGCGTGCGCGCTGGTGATCTGGGTCGTGTGGTTCGCCATGCAGACCGGGGTGCCGGCCAAACCGGCGGCCAACGTGGCCCGGCTGGCGCCCGGCTTCGTGCCTGAATTTTCTCTGCTCCCGTTTGTGCTGGCCACGCTGGCCACACTAGCCTGGGTGTGGCTGGTTGCCTGGCGCGTGGGCCAGCACCGGGAGGCGATCTGGAAAAGCCTGGTGCTGCCCGCGGCCGGCAGCACGCTGTGCTGGCTCCTGCTCATGACGCTGTGGTTGCCGCTGCTGGACTTCGGTCGCAGCTATGGCCCGCTGGCCCGGCGCATCGCCAGCCTGGCAACGCCCGAGCGCTGCGTGCTGGTGGACGGGTTGACGCAGGCCCACATCGCGGCGCTGCAGTTCCATGGCGGCCTGCAACTGCGTAGAACGAGCCAGGGCCCTGCCCCTGCGTGCGGCACCCTGGTCGTGTCACCGCCCAGCCAACCCACGCTGGACCAGCGCGTCACCCTCACCGACTGGGCCTTCAAGGCCACGGTCCGCCGCCTCACGGACAACCGGGAAAGCCTGCTGGTCTACCAGCGGGTCAGCGGCGACAGCCCCTGATACCCTGCCCAAACGCGGCATTTCCTACATCGGCAGGCGGGCACCCACATGCACCTCGCCCCGTGCTTCGGCCAGTTCCACCTGGCGCTGGCGCTCGGCCAGGCGGGCTTTTTCCTCTGGCGTGCGTTGGTCGTGGCAATGCGGGCAGCTCACGCCTTTCACGTACAGCGGTGACGCCTTGTCGGCTTCACCCAGCGGCCAGCGGCAGGAGCGGCACAACTCGTAAGGCCCGGGCTGCAGGCCGTGCCCCACGCTCACGCGCTCGTCAAACACAAAGCACTCGCCTTCCCAGGTGCTCTGCTCGGGCGGCACTTCTTCCAGGTACTTGAGGATGCCGCCTTCCAGGTGGTAGACCTCGTCGAAGCCGCGCATCTTCATGAGCGCGGTGGATTTTTCGCAGCGGATGCCGCCGGTGCAGAACATCGCCACCTTGGGTTTCTTGCCGTCCTGCAGCGCAGGCTGGGCATCCAGCCAGGCGGGCAGTTCGGTGAAGGTCTTGATGTCGGGGTTGACGGCCCCTTTGAAGGTGCCGATGGCCACCTCGTAATCGTTGCGGGTGTCGATCACCAGCACGTCCGGGTCGGCCAGCAGGGCGTTCCAGTCGGCCGGCTTCACGTACTGGCCCACGGTCTGGTTCGGGTCCAGGCCGGGCACCTGCAGGGTGACGATTTCCTTTTTCAGCCGCACCTTCATGCGCAGGAAAGGTGGCTTGTCGCTCCACGATGCCTTGTGCTGCAGCTGGGCCAGACGCGGATCGGCGCGCAGATGGGCCAGCACCGCGTGCACGCCGGCTTCAGGGCCGGCAATGGTGCCGTTGATGCCTTCGCGGGCCAGCAGCAGCGTACCCCTGACCTGGTTCGCCTCGCAGCAGGCCAGCAGCGGTTCGCGCAGCGCGGTGTGGTCGGGCAGGTCGACAAACTTGTAGAGTGCGGCGGTCAGGTAGCGCCCGGCAGCGGGCTTGAGGGTCTCGGATTCCATGGCCGGATTATCCCCCGCGCTTGTGGCGGGCCTCTGGCTCACAGCGCTTCGATACGGCTCGGGTCGGGCCTCGACAGCCAGTGTTCGAACTCGTCGGCCAGCTGCACCGACGCGGCGGTGGCGGCGTTCCATGCGGTCATCCGCCCGGCAAGATCGGCGCCGTAGCGGGTGAAGTCCTGGCGGTCGGGCAGCTTGCCGCTGGGCAGGCGGG
>JAGXRS010000137.1 GCA_018335615.1 Hydrogenophaga sp.
ACCATCAGGTCGTCCACCGCCTGCTGGAACAGCCACAGGTTGGGCTGGTTCTCCAGCATGCGGCGGATGGCGGCCTTGTACAGGATGCGGTCGGCCTGCGCGCGGGTGGCGCGCACAGCCGGACCCTTGCTGCTGTTGAGGATGCGGAACTGGATACCGCCCTCGTCCGTGGCCAGCGCCATCGCGCCACCCAGCGCATCCACTTCTTTCACCAGGTGGCCCTTGCCGATGCCGCCGATGCTGGGATTGCAGCTCATCTGGCCCAGCGTCTCGATGTTGTGCGTGAGCAGCAGCGTGGCGCAGCCCATGCGCGCAGCGGCCAGCGCCGCTTCCGTGCCGGCATGGCCACCGCCGACGACGATGACGTCAAATTCCTGTGGGTACAACATATGAGAGCGCTCCCGGGCGGTCGCCGTTGCGGCGCGCCCAACCATGCAGAAGGTGTTTCACGTGAAACAGCGGCGGCGGGGGCCTGCTCCGGCCCGCGCGAACCTAGTATTGTCCCATCAAGCCACTGGACCTGCACCCTGCCCGGATGTCGCCACACCCGGCCCCACGCAGGAATCTTGCGACCACTCACTGCCACAATGGCAGCCATGAGCACCCCCATCCCCCTTCTCGTCTTCGCGGGCAGCACACGCGCCCAGTCCTACAACCGTCAGCTGGCCGCCGCGGCCGCCACCATGGCCGAGGCCGAGGGCGCGCAAGTCACCCGCCTAAACCTGGCCGACTTCGATGTGCCGATGTACAACGCCGACCTGGAAGCCGGCGGCACGCCGCGCGACGTGGTGCGGTTGAAGGAAATCTTCCACGCCCACCCGGCCTGGATCATCAGCTCGCCCGAGTACAACGGCAGTTACACCGCGCTGCTGAAAAACACCATCGACTGGGTGTCCAGTCCCATCAAGGGCGACCCGCTGTGGTCCAGCGGCACCAAGCCCTTCGCCGGCAAGGTGGTGGGCCTGCTCAGCGCCTCCCCTGGCGCCCTGGGCGGCCTGCGCAGCCTGTCGCACCTGACGCCCTTGCTGATGAACCTGCAGTGCTGGGTGTCACCGCGCCAGTTCGCCCTGGCCAAGGCCGCCGAAGCCTTCGACCCGGACGGCCGCCTCTCCGTGGAAGCCAGCCGCGTGGCCCTGCACGGTGTGGTCGACCAGGTGCTGTGGGCGGCCCGCCGCTTCCAGCCCGCGTGAACTGCCGCCCGGGCTGCGCGGCCTGCTGCATCGCACCCTCGATCAGCAGCCCCCTGCCCGGCCTGCCTCAGGGCAAGCCATGGAGAAGCCAATGGAACCGAAGATGACATCCTACCAAGCGCCCGAGTGCCGGGCGGGATGTGGCGCCTGCTGTATTGCGCCGTCCATCTCGACACCCATGCCAAAAATGCCCCAGGGAAAACGGGCGGGCGAGAGGTGCGCGCACCTCACCCCGGCACTGGCATGCGAGCTGTTTGGGCAAGTCGAACGCCCGGCAGTATGTGGCGGGCTACAACCGAGCGGTGAGATGTGTGGCACGACGCGCGAACACGCCCTGGTCTGGCTTGAACGACTGGAGCAGCTGACCAGCCCGGCCGGCTGAAGCTCGACAGCGGGAGGACCCAGAAACAAGAAAGGCGCCTTCGGGCGCCTTTCCCCCCTTGCGGGGCTGCACAGTCATTTTCCGAACGCAGAGTGACCTGCGAACGGGCACGCGGGGTGCGCGCCTAATCAGAATTCCCCGGTGACCTGGCTAAATTTCTGCGGGTCTAACCTATGTAGGCATTCGTTTTATATGCCCTTCTGCCGCAGGTCGTGAAGAGTGACGGCGCTTGAGCTGACCCACACAAGCGGGTCTCGCAGTTCAACCGCCACCAGCTTGACCCGCCTCTCCAGCATAGCCCGCTCGGCATACGAACGGTCGCCCCAAAGCGAAGCGGCGGCCAGGAGGATGCGCCTAGCGTGATTCAGCTCCCGGTCGTAGACGAACACCAGACCACCGACCCTGTAGCGGCCCTCAGGGTCAAGCGGGCGTCCCACCAGCTCGGCTGCCCTCAGACACTTCTCCAGCTCCTGCCGAGCTTTCGCAGCCGCCTCTTGCTCCACCAGCTCCACGTCCATCGGGCCAGTGGCCCTGCGCTGCCAGACCATGCCGTCCGGCAACTTTCGCATAGCACGCACCACGGCATCGACGCTGAAGGGGGCCTTCCGACGCAGCAGCTGGTACTCGCCGACCACCTGAGCGCCCTCGACCTGACGCTCAATCAGGTAGCGGGTCGCCAAAGTCCGGTGGAAGAACGTGCTCCCGGCCACGCTGGATAGGTCCAGCGTGTGCTGCGCCTCGACACCGCGCAACTCTAGCCATGCAGCGCCGCCCCGGGTAAGGCAGAGGCTCCGTGAGCCCAGTGCATTACGGCGTTCCAGAACCAGGCCCGAGGCCACCAGCCTTGTCGCAGTCCTGCGCGCCAGCTGCTCAGCGTATCGAGCTTGCGGCCACACAGCGCGCCCAAGCTCACTGATGCGCAGGTGCCCGAACTGGGCCACAGCTTTTAGCACCTTGAGCTCGTTGAGGCGGGCCGTCTCGCGCCCACCGCGCCGAGAGGCTGGCCGTGAACGAGGTGAGGTGGACGGGACCAGCTTGGCAGGCTTGCTCAGCAATCCGTGAAGGTCTTCGGTGGGTAGCAGTTTCATAGCATTCAGTAGTTGGTGCCCTGTGTAGCTACAGCTCCTGCCATGCAGGGAACAGCCCGTGTGGCGCGCTCCGTCTGTGCGCATCTACGCGCAGGGATAAAACCCTCTTCTAAACGTATCGAGACCAGCGTATCGCTGGCTACGCCGCCGGTCGATACCGGCACGGAGATACTCGATGAACTTCATCAGCAAAGCCGCCCTGGTTGAGACCCTGGGCATTTCCACGCGCACCATGGAAAACTGGATTTCAAGCCGGGGATTCCCTTCGCCCCTTCACGTGCAGGGCAGCCGGCTCGCGTTCTTCAAGCTGTCGGCTGTCGAAGCCTGGTTCGCCAGCCAACTGGAAGGCCAGGAATGAAGCGCGCGCGCAGCCGCATCCCCAGCGACGACAACAACCGCTGGTACGAAGGCTACGGGGAGGGCGGCTACTTCTGCCTGCCGCGCAAGCTGCTGTTCAACCTGCTGGACTGCGTGGACAACGCGACCATGTATGTCTATGTCGCGCTGGCCTCGTGTCACTACGAAGGCAACACCACGTATGCCGGCCCCTACCTCGCCAAGCTGACCGGCAAGGATGAGAGGGCCATACGCTTGCACCTCGCGGACCTGGAGCTATTGGGTCTCATCCGGCGTGAGCCGCTGGGGCAGGGGTTTCGCATCTTGTTCGAGTGCCCGGACAGGGAGCGCATCAAGGAAGGGGTGACGGCCATCGAGGCACGCAAGCTGGAGCGCCTGAAAAGGCGCGAGGCAGCGAAAGCGGCCAGAGGCGAGTGAAGAAGGGCGGCCCATGGCCGCCCTTCTCGTTCACCAGTCGGACCCGTGGAGGCCATTGCCGAAAATGTCGTGGCTATCGGTGGAGGATGAGCCGCTGTCTCCGTACAGCTTGCCCAGCACGTCCACCGCGCCATCGAGCATGGGTGTCCCGTCAACATTGACCGCCGGGCAGCCTGCTTGAAACAAGGTGCCCGTGTTTCCCAGGGTGGATGCGTCCGCGCTTAGCCCGTCGTGGCCTTGGAGTCCCCGCCAGAGAGTTGAGAAGATGCTGAAGAAGGGGTTGTTGCTCATGGCTTGCTCCAAGTGGTTGTGACGCCCGCCCTCGCCAGCACGACCACCTGGAGCGTCTGACAACGGACACGCTCCCTTCAGCGCCTAGCCTTGCCGGAAAGTCTAGTGGTCTCCCGTTGCACAGCCGATGAGTGGGCGAAGCCCGCCGCCCCCTGTCACCCACACCAAGCGGCGCCCTCACACCGAGCCGTCTTGCGGGTGACTGCCACCCTCGGGGGGCCTTCTTCTCATCATCCTTTTTGAGAGGAAATTTTTATATCTTTCTTCTTCTGAGGGGTCTTTTTATTTGTGGGTGGTAGCAACGGGGTTGTCATGTTCCGGGTGGAGATCACCCGGAGCCTGACAACCGGACACCATTGTTTCCAACTTTCCGACCCCTACGCGCTCACGTCCACCCATCGACCATCGAGCAGGCGCACGCGCCCCAAGGCAACCAGCGTATCCAGCAGCATGGGCAAGCGGTCACGCCAACGGCCCCGGCCGCTGAAATGCTCGGCCAACCCTTCAAGGTCCAGGCTGCGGCCTGCACCGGCCAGCACCTCGGCCACTGCTTTGATTTGCTCCGTCAGTCCCGTGGGCCACGGGCGCTGCACCACGGCAAGCTTGGCGGGCTTGACCTCGGCGGCATCGTCTCCGCTGTCGTCTCCTGCGCCGGTGTCCATCGCCACCTGCTCGCCCTGCCCGGCTTGCTGGAACTCAGGACGCAGCCAGCGCACCGTGCCCGCGGCTTCCTCGGCGGCGCGCTTGGTGTTCAGCTCGACCAGCCGCACCAGCAGCGTGTCGGTGCCGGCGGGCAGGGTCAGG
>JAGXRS010000138.1 GCA_018335615.1 Hydrogenophaga sp.
ACGCCATGGCGGGTGAGCGCCTGCGCGGCATGCGCCGAGGCCTCGAAAAAGAAAGCCTGCGCGCCCAGCCCGACGGCCGCCTGGCCCTCACGCCGCACCCCGCGGCGCTGGGCAGCGCGCTGACGCACCCGCACATCACCACCGATTACAGCGAATCGCAGCTGGAACTCATCACCGGCGTGCACGACAGCGTCGAGTCCTGCCTGAGCCAGCTCACCGAGATCCACCAGTTCACCGTGCGCAGCCTGCGCGCGGCGGGCGATGAAATGCTGTGGGCTTCCAGCATGCCTTGCGGGCTGCCCACCGACGAGACCATTCCGCTGGGCCGCTACGGCTCCAGCAACGTGGGCCGCGCCAAGAGCGTGTACCGCATGGGCCTGGGCCACCGCTACGGGCGGCGCATGCAGACCATCTCGGGCATCCACTACAACTGGTCGCTGCCGGGTGTGGACAACGACGGTTACTTTGCCCTCATCCGCAACTTCCGCCGCCACGCTTTTTTGCTGCTGACACTGTTCGGTGCGTCGCCGGCCGTGTGCTCGTCCTTCGTCGAAGGCCGGCAGCACGAACTGCAGAAACTCAGCGAGCGCACGCTCTACATGCCGCACGGCACATCGCTGCGCATGGGCCGCCTGGGTTACCAGAGCGAGGCGCAGGCCACGCTGGCGGTGAGCTACAACGGGCTCGAAGGCTACGCCGCCTCGCTGCAGGACGCGCTCACCCGACCCTGGCCCGCGTACGAAGCCGTGGGCATCCGCAACCCGGGTGGCGACTACAACCAGCTCGCCACCACGCTGCTGCAGATTGAAAACGAGTTCTACGGCACCATCCGCCCCAAGCGGGTGATTTTCCCCGGCGAGCGGCCCCTGCACGCGCTGCGCGAGCGCGGCGTCGAGTACATCGAGGTCCGGCTGATGGACCTGGACCCGTTCGAAACCATCGGCATCGGCGCGCGCACCCTGCGTTTTCTCGACGTGTTCCTGATGCACTGCCTGCTGGCCGACAGCCCGCCCGACACGCCCGAGGAAATCAGCGAACTGGCGCACAACCAGCACCTCACCGCCGCGCGCGGTCGCGAGCCGGGCCTGTGCCTGCAGCGGGGAGGCCAGAGCGTGCCCCTGGTGCAATGGGGTCAGGAGCTGATCGGACAACTGCAACCGATTGCCCACAGGCTGGACGCCACGCACGGTGGCAGCGCCCACACCGAAGCGGTGGCGCATGCGCTGGCTGCGCTGCAGGCGCCCGACTCGCTGCCATCGGCGCGCGTGCTGCAACGCATGCACGCCGCGCACGACGACGCGTTTGTGGCGTTTGCTCGCGACCAGTCGCTGCAGACGCATGAGCGCTTGCTCTCGCTGCCCTGGAGCGCCAAGCAGCAGGCGCGCTACGAGGCCATGGCCGCGCAGTCGCTGGCCGATCAGCGCGCCATCGAGGCGGCCGACACCATGCCGTTCGAGATCTACCGGCAGGAGTACACCTCGCCTGCCCGACTGGGCCGCCCCCAGCTGCAGGCAGCCGCCCTGGCGGCCTGATCCGGCTCGGCGCCCGGCAGCGGCGTTACAAAGCGACACCCAGGCCGGGCGAGGGTGCCCACTAAGCTGCGGTTTTTCGGAGACCGTCATGCACCGACTCACCGCCGCTGATTTCGAGCAGGAACTGCTGGTTCTGTTTGACGCCTATGTGCATGGCGAGATCGACCGGCGCAGCTTTCTCGACCGGGCCTCGCGGTTCGCCGTGGGTGGGCTGTCGGCCGCCGGCTTGCTGGCAGCGCTCAGCCCTCGGTTCGCTGCGGCCCAGGTCGTGCCGCCGGATGACATCCGCCTGCACACCGAGCGGGTCGATGTGCCCTCGCCATCGGGCCACGGTACCGTCAGGGCCTATGTGGCCCGGCCGGCGCACGGCGCTGCTCCATTGCCCGGTGTGCTCGTGGTGCATGAAAACCGCGGCCTGAACCCCCACATGGAAGATGTGACGCGCCGCCTGGCGCTTGAAGGCTATCTGGCCATGGCGCCCGATGCCCTGACGCCGCTGGGCGGCTACCCGGGCGACGAAGACCAGGCCCGCACCCTGTTCGCCCAGCTGGACCAGGCCAAGACCCGGGAGGACTTCCTCGCCGCCGCGGCAGCGCTCCCGCAACGCCCCCAATGCAATGGCAGCGTCGGTGTGGTGGGCTTCTGTTACGGCGGCGGCATGGCCCACCTGCTGGCCACCGAGGTACCGGATCTCGCGGCCGCGGTGTCCTTTTACGGCAACCACCCCCCCGTGCAGGACGCGGCCCGGGTCAAGGCGCCGCTGCTGATCCATTTTGCCGCGGTGGACGAGCGCATCAACGCGGGCTGGCCCGCCTACGAAGCCGCGCTGAAGGCGGCGGGCGTGCGCCACACGGCCCACCTGTACGCGGGCACCCAGCACGGGTTCCACAACGACACCACGCCGCGCTTCGACGCCGCGGCGGCCGAGCTGGCCTGGCGGCGCACGCTGGCCTTCTTCAAGGAACACCTCAAACCAGCCTGATCCCTCAGGCCTCCGCAGGTGCCAGCACCACCGACGTGACGGGGCAGGCCACACAGGGCAGCACATGGCCACCGGCCTTCTCTTCGGGCAACAGGCCGGGCCAGGGCACCGTGTAGCGCACCTCGCCCGCCAGCAGCCGGCCGATGCAGGTCCGGCAGCTGCCGTTGCGACAGGATACGGGCCACATCACCCCGGCCGCGTCCAGCGCCGCCCAGATCGTCTGGTCGGGGCGCACCCCCACGGTGCGACCGGACGGGTGCAGGCGAATGCTCAGCGCACGGGGCTGGTCGGCGGGGCTGGGCAGGCCGTTGGGCACGCTTTCATCTGGTTCAATGGTCATGTAATCCCTCGTTTTCCTTCTTTTGCCTGTTTGACAGGCAGTTTGTAGCCGCACCTTACAGATCAACGACTTGCGACAGTCTTACAGGGAAAACCCTGTGTTATGCACACAGTTGTCCCAGATTTCGAGGGACAAATCGGTGTTATCCACAGCCGCGGCGGGTTCGGAAAGGTCTGTCTGTCGGGGTGCCGGGGCTGCCTATTTTTTTGGCAATCTATAAATTGTCTATATGAATCAAACGGTTATATTGACCGTACAGGACTTGCCTCGACTTATGCACAGCTTTGTCCAGTGTTGTGAGGGACAACTTGTCCCCGAACGGGTTTCAAGCGGCGCCACCGGGCGACGCCCTCGGTTGGACGCAAGGCACAATCCCTGTTCACGCGCGGCAGCTGCCACGACCCCCGCCAGACCTGAAAGAACGTTTTCCCGATGAGCATCCAGTGGTTTCCCGGGCACATGCACCTCACGCGCAAGGCCATCACCGAGCGTGTGAAAGAGATCGACGTCGTCATTGAAATGCTCGACGCGCGCCTGCCCGGCTCCAGCGCCAACCCGTTGCTGGCCGAGCTCACCGCCGGCAAACCCACGCTGAAGGTGGTCAACAAGCAGGACATGGCCGACCCCGTGCGCACCCAGGCGTGGCTGGCCCACTACAACGCCCAGTCGAACACCCGCGCCATCGCACTCGACGCCAGCGTCACCGCGCCCGCCCGCGCCATCATCGCCGCCTGCTTTGAGTTGGCGCCCAACCGCGGCGGCATGGTCAAGCCCATGCGGGTGCTGATCTGCGGCATTCCCAACGTGGGCAAGTCCACGCTCATCAACACGCTCATGGGCAAGCGCGCGGCCAAGACCGGCGACGAAGCCGGCATCACCCGCAGCGAATCGCGCCTGGCCCTGGCCGACGACTTCTACCTGTACGACACGCCGGGCATGCTCTGGCCGCGCATCGTGGTGCCCGAGAGCGGCTTCAACCTGGCGGCCAGCGGCGCCGTGGGCCGCAACGCCTACGACGACCAGGAGGTGGCGCTGGAACTGCTGGCCAAACTCAAGGTGGCGTACCCGGCCCTGCTGGAAGCGCGCTACAAGCTGGGCCTGGCCGACGAAGCCATTGCGGCCCTGCCGGACGAAGGCGTGATGGAGGCCATCGCCCGCAAGCGCGGCGCCATTGCTTCGGGCGGGCACATCAACTGGCAGAAGGCCGCCGAGCTGGTGATCGCCGACTTCCGCAGCAACGCCATCGGCCGCATCACCCTGGAGACGCCCGAGATGTTCCAGCAGTGGCTCAGTGCCGGCCTGAAGGCCGACGCCGAGCGCCAGGGGCGCAAGCAGGCGCGCAGCAACAAGCCGCGCAAGCCCGACCGCCGCCGCTGACCGGCTGCAGCCGCCCCGACGTTTTCCACCCATCCCGCCGGGCGCCCGAGGCCGCCGCGCGGGTTGACACGCGTCAAAACGCCTGACGGGGTGCTGTGTGAACATGAAGCCATCTGTCACACCGGGCCTTCACCATGAACACCCACACCGCTGTTTCGCGCCGCGTCCTGCTGATCGAGGGACACCCCGACGCGTCCACCCGGCGCCTCAACCATGTGCTCGCCGACGCCTATGCCGAGGGGGCCAGGGCGGCGGGGCATGAGTTGCGGCGGCTGGCCGTGGCCTCGCTGGATTTCCCCCTGCTCAGGAGCCCGCACGACTGGCAGCACGGCACCGTGCCCCCGTCGCTGCAGGGGGCGCAGGACGACATCGCCTGGGCCCAGCATGTGGTGATTTTTTTCCCGCTCTGGCTGGGCGACATGCCGGCGCTGCTCAAGGGTTTTCTCGAGCAGGTGGCGCGGCCCGGTTTCGCGTTCGGGCCGGAAGGGGGCAACCCGTTCGGCCGCAAGGGGCTCCAGGGCCGTTCGGCCCGGGTGGTCGTGACCATGGGCATGCCGGCGCTGGTTTACCGCTGGTACTTCCGCGCCCACAGCCTGAAGGCCCTGGAGCGCAACATCCTGGGTTTTGTGGGCTTCGGGCCCATCCACGAGACGCTGGTGGGCATGGTGGACAAGCTGGGCGACAAGGGCGTGGCCCAGTGGCAGGCCAAGCTGCGCAAGCTGGGCCGCCAGGCGGACTGACCACCGCCGTGTGCGCTGGCCGGGGGCGTGTGTGAGGGCTGAGGGCGCGATGGTGGTTGAGTGCTTCGGTCCTCAACCCTCGCGCCTCAAGCGTCACGCCTCGATCTTCACGCCTTTCCAGAAGGCCACGCGACCGCGGATGTTCTCGGCCTCGGGCTTGGGGTCCGGGTAGTACCAGGCGGCGTCGGCGTTGAGCTCGCCGTTGACCAGCAGCGAGTAATAGTGCGCCTGGCCTTTCCAGGGGCAGCTCGTGCGGTGGTTGCTGAAGGTGACCACCGAGCGGTTGAGCGCACCCTCGGGAAAGTAGTGGTTGCCTTCCACCAGCACGGTATCGTCGCTCTCGGCGATCAGGGCGCCGTTCCAGGTGGCTTTCATGCGGGGTGGCTCACTTGTTCTTGTCTTTGCCGCGTGGCAGCACCGAGGTCATCGGCGGGGTGGGGCGGTCCGAGGTGGATGGGCCCTTGGGGGCCGACGTGTCCTTTTTCGGTTTCTTCGACATTTTTTCGTTGCGCTGTTCTTTGCCCATGGCGGACTCCGTTGGCGGCCACGGACTGTGGCCTTTCAGCGGCGATGGTAAGCCAGAAACCGACCGGTTTCAGGGGGAGCGCAACGCCCTCAGCGTTCGCCCAGACCCAGGAACTGGATGAGCGTGGCCGTGTCCATGGAGCCGGCGCGGGTCACCACCTCGCCGCTGCGCGCGTGGCGCGCCACGATGAAGGGCACCGAGTCGGCGCCCAGGCGGTCGAGCAGCGCGGTGTTGGCCTTGATGGCCGCTTCCATGTCGCTCGGCACGTTGGCCGAGGCCGACAGCCCATCCTGCCCCGCCAGCAGCGATTGTTCATGTTCGTTCATGGCCTGAACCGGGTCGGCGGCCTGCATCAGCGCGGCGCCCTGGGGCAGGCTCTTGGGGCCGAGGATGGCCACCGGGATCCAGACGAACTTCATGTTGTTCTGCAATGGCCGTGCCGCGTTCCAGAGATGACCGCAATGCGGGCACTGGGGGTCGAACAGCACGTACACCGGGTTGGCGCTCATGAGCGTGCCGACGGTGAACCCGCGGCCCTGGCCGGTCACGGCCTCGAAAGCCTGGGCCGGGCTCATGGCTGCGGACGCGGCGGGCGAGGGCTGGTCGTCGCGTGAACAGGCGCCCAGGCCGAGGGTGAGGAGCGCGCAGAG
>JAGXRS010000139.1 GCA_018335615.1 Hydrogenophaga sp.
CTTGTCCTGGTGCACGGCCACCAGGTGGGGCACGCCGCCGCCCTGGGTGTAGGTGTTGCGCACGGTGTGGCCGGGAGCCTTGGGGGCAACCATCCACACGTCCAGATCGGCGCGGGGCACGACCTGGTTGTAGTGCACGTTGAAGCCGTGCGCGAAGGCCAGGGAGGCGCCCTGCTTGATGTGAGGGGCCACGTTGTTGTTGTAGACCTCGGCGATCATCTCGTCGGGCAACAGGATCATGACCACGTCGGCGGCCTTGACGGCTTCATCCACTTCCATCACGGTCAGGCCGGCCTTGCCGACCTTGTCCCAGGAAGCACCGCCCTTGCGCAGACCGACCACGACCTTCACGCCGCTGTCGTTCAGGTTCTGGGCGTGGGCGTGGCCCTGCGAGCCGTAACCGAGGATCGCGACGGTCTTGCCCTTGATCAGGCTCAGGTCACAGTCTTTGTCGTAAAAAACTTTCATCTTGTTTCTCCAGTGGTTTTAAGGGGGTTGTGCCGTTCTTCGCGAGCCTGTCGACGGGCTCTCGGGAGCCCGGCGGGTGCAAGCACCAGCCGGGGTTCGACAGGCTCAGCCCGAACGGGCAAATGGCTGAGCCCCGATATCTCAGACGCGCAGGATTCTCTCACCCCGGCCGATGCCGCTGGCGCCGGTGCGCACCGTCTCCAGAATGGCGGAGCGGTCGATCGCCTCGATGAAGGCGTCGTTTTTGCCCAGATCGCCCGTGAGCTCGATGGTGTAGCTCTTGTCGGTCACGTCGATGATGCGGCCGCGGAAGATGTCGGCCATGCGCTTCATTTCTTCGCGCTCCTTGCCCACCGCGCGCACCTTCACCAGCATCATCTCGCGCTCGGTGTAGGCACCTTCGGTGAGATCGACCACTTTCACCACTTCGATCAGGCGGTTCAGGTGCTTGGTGATCTGCTCGATGACATCGTCCGACCCGGTGGTCTGGATCGTCATGCGCGAAAGCGACGGGTCTTCCGTGGGGGCCACGGTCAGCGACTCGATGTTGTAGCCACGGGCCGAGAACAGGCCCACCACGCGCGAAAGCGCGCCCGGTTCGTTTTCGAGCAGGACGGCAATGATGTGTTTCATGATGAGGATTCCTCTTTTCTGAGCCCTCCCCCGCGCACGGTAATGCGCAGGCTTGGCTGCAGATAGATTCGTCTAAGGGAACTGCCGGGCGCAGGCGGTCAATCGCCCGGTGCCCGACAGAGGGAGAGGATCAAAGCTCTTCGGAGCCGAGCAGCATCTCGGTGATGCCTTTGCCAGCCTCGACCATCGGCCAGACGTTTTCCGTCGGGTCGGTGCGCACGTCGATGAAGACGCAGCGGTCCTTGATGGAGCGGGCCTCACGCAAGGCGGCCTCGACGTCTTGTGGACGCTCGACCAGCATGCCGACGTGGCCATAAGCCTCGGCCAGCTTCACGAAGTTGGGCAGCGCATCCATGTAGCTGTGGCTGTAGCGGCCCTGGTAGATCAGTTCCTGCCACTGCCGCACCATGCCCAGGTAGCGGTTGTTCAGCGCCAGGATCTTGACCGGCGTGCCGTACTGCTGGCAGGTGGACAGTTCCTGGATGTTCATCTGGATCGAGCCTTCGCCCGTGACGCACCAGCAGTCGGCGTCGGGCTTGGCCAGCTTGATGCCCATGGCATACGGCAGGCCCACGCCCATGGTGCCCAGGCCACCGGAGTTGATCCAGCGGCGCGGCTCATTGAACTTGTAGAACTGCGCGGCGAACATCTGGTGCTGACCCACGTCGGACGTGATGTAGCAGTCGTCGTCCTTGGTGAGGTCCCAGAGCTGCTCCACCACCCGCTGCGGCTTGATGACCTGCGTGTTGGCCCGGTCAAAGCGCAGACAGTCGCGCGAACGCCAGGTCTCAATGGTTTCCCACCAGGACGACAGGGCCTTCTCGTCTGGCCTGGCCTGGCTTTCCTTGATCATGTTGATCAACTCGGTCAGCACGTCCTTGACGTCGCCGACGATCGGCACGTCCACCTTGACGCGCTTGGCGATGCTCGACGGATCGATGTCGATGTGGATGATCTTGCGTTCCACCGACGCAAAGTGCTTGGGGTTGCCGATCACCCGGTCGTCAAAACGAGCGCCCACGGCCAGCAGCACATCGCAGTTCTGCATGGCGTGGTTGGCTTCGACCGTGCCGTGCATGCCCAGCATGCCCAGGAACTTGCGATCCGTCGCCGGGTAGGCACCCAGGCCCATCAGCGTGTGGGTGACGGGGTAGCCCAGCAGGTCCACCAGGGTGCGCAACTCGGGCACGGCGTTGCCCAGCAGCACGCCGCCGCCGGTGTAGATGTAGGGGCGCTTGGCGTTCAACAGCAGTTGCAAGGCCTTGCGGATCTGGCCGCCGTGGCCCTTGCGCACCGGGTTGTAGGAGCGCATTTCCACCGTTTCGGGGTAACCCGTCCAGGCGGTCTTGTTGAACGAGATGTCCTTGGGGATGTCGACCACCACCGGGCCGGGGCGGCCTGTGCGGGCAATGTGGAAGGCCTTCTTCATCACCATGGCCATGTCGCGCACATCCTTGACCAGGAAGTTGTGCTTGACGATGGGGCGGGTGATGCCCACGGTGTCGCATTCCTGGAACGCGTCGGAGCCGATCGCGGCCGACGGCACCTGGCCACAGATGATGACCATGGGAATGCTGTCGGTGTAAGCCGTGGCGATACCGGTCACCGCGTTGGTGACGCCGGGACCTGACGTGACCAGGGCCACGCCCACGTCGCCCGTGGCACGCGCGTAACCATCCGCGGCATGCACCGCCGCCTGTTCATGGCGCACCAGCACGTGTTGCATGGTGTCCTGCTTGTACAGGGCGTCGTAAATGTAGAGAACAGCACCGCCGGGGTAGCCCCAGATGTACTTGACACCTTCGGCCTGCAGGGCGCGCACCATGATTTCGGCGCCCATGAGCTGTTCGGATGCGGGGGTTTGGCCGGCCGCAGCCGCGGCCGAGGCCATTTCGGCCTTTGTGATTTCCATGATCAACCTTTCGAGAATTTCTCTAACGAAATACCTTGGGTGCCTCTGCGCCAACTCTTGTGAAGCGGTGTCGAGACTTGAGACCAATGGCCATGAACGGGCGAATACCCCGTCGGACCCTGATCCGTTTGCGAGTGTTGAGAGCAACGCGCATTATCGCACCGCCACATCCGCGATACCCGTGCACGCCCGTGAAGACATTCGAAAATGGCCTGCATTTGCTGCAATGCGACAATCGGCACCCCACAGCCCGGCGAGATGCCGGGCTTCCATGCCCGCTGCTCCCTGCCTTCCGATGACGACACCGCCCGCCACCAGCACCCCGCCCGAGGCCGCACCCCTGATGGCCCCTCCCCTGATGCGCCGCATGGCCTGCTGGCTTTACGAGGGCATGCTGATGTTCGGCGTGGTGTTCATCGCCGGCTACCTGTTCTCCACCCTGACCCAGACACGGCATGCGCTGGACAACCGGCACCTGCAGCAAGCCTTCCTGTTCGTGGTGTTCGGCATCTATTTCGCCTGGTTCTGGGCCAAGGGTCAGACATTGGCCATGAAGACCTGGCACATCCGCGTGGTGAACCGGCAGGGACAGGCTTTGTCGCAAGGGCATGCCCTGCTGCGCTACCTGCTGTCGTGGCTGTGGCTGCTGCCTCCGCTGGCCGTGTCGGGAGCGCTGGGCTTGCCGGGAGGCGAGGTGGCGGTGATCACCATCGGCTGGATCACCGTGTGGGCGCTGCTCTCGCGCTTCCACGCTGAACGGCAATTCCTGCACGACGCCCTCGCAGGCACGCGGCTGGTGCACTACCACCCCCCCGAACCGCCCAAGCGCAAGCGCTGAGCCATGGCTCGCGGCCTCTATACGTCCTTCCCCACAGCCTTTTTGCCCATGAACGCTCCCACCTTTTCGCTGTGCGTGTATTGCGGTTCGCGCCCTGGCGAGAACCCGGCCTTTGCCGACGTGGCCCATGCCGTGGGCACATGGATTGGCCGCCACGGCGGCCAGCTGGTGTATGGCGGCGGCTGCCATGGCC
>JAGXRS010000140.1 GCA_018335615.1 Hydrogenophaga sp.
CATCCGCGTCGACCAGTTCTACATCTACAGCCACCCCAAGGCGCTGGGCAACGCCCGCCAGCGCTTCGACGCCATCGTGGCTGGCACCAACCCGGCCGATCCGTTCGCCGAGCGGCCCGAGATTGGCGTGGCCCTGCGCTCGCAGCTGCGCGCCGGCTGACCGTCCGCGCACGCCATGGACGGCAGCGGCCACGCGCTGTTTGGCACGCCCTTTGGCACCTGCGGCATCGCCTGGGGGCCGGCGGGCATCACGGCGGTGCAGCTGCCCGACCCTTCACCCGAGGGCACCCGCGCGCGCCTGCTGCGCAGCCTGCCCGCGCCAGTGCCCGAAGCCGAACCGCCACCGGCGGTGCGAGACGCCATCACCGGCGTGCAGGCCCTGCTGGCCGGCCACTCGCCGGGCGACCTTCGCCATCTCGTGCTCGACATGTCGCGCCTCTCCGACTTCCACCAGCGGGTGTACGAACGCACCCGGGCCATCCCGCCCGGTCAGGTGCTGACCTACGGCGAACTGGCGGCCGCGCTGGGCGACCGGAACCTGGCACGCGCCATCGGCCAGGCGATGGGCGCCAACCCCTTCGCGCCGGTCGTGCCCTGTCACCGCGTGCTGGCGGCGGGCGGCCAGCCTGGGGGCTTCTCCGCCAGCGGCGGCGCCGTCACCAAGTGGCGCCTGCTGGAGGTGGAGGGCTATCGCCCGGGCGGAGAGCCCTCTTTGTTTGATTGAACGGGCGGCTCAGCCACCAGCCCTTCCGCCAGCGCCCGCGCCGAGAGCGGCGCGCAGCCTTCGGCCTGGTTGCTGATGGTGACGAAGGCGTTCTGCCCGGCGCCGGTCACGCCGGCGATCGTGCGGACCAGCAGCTCACGGGTTTCTGCGTCCACGTCGTGGATGCGGTCATAAGGGGCGTAGTCGTGCTCGGCTGCCTCGTAGCCATAGGCGCCGTGCAGCGGGTTCAGGTTCCAGCGGCAGACCATCGGGCCCGGCCAGAGCGCGCGCAACAGCGGCAGCTGCTCGGCCATGCGCGGCATCTTGGCGTGCAGGCCCAGGCAGTAGGTGGCGCCGGTTTCCTTGAGCACGGCCGCCAGCTGCGGCGCGATGATGGGCGAGAGCCACTCGGGGTTGCGCACCTCGACCGCCACCACGCCATCGGCCGTGGCGCCGCGCACATCGGGCAGTGCCCTGAGCAGGGCGCGCAGCCGCTCCAGCAGCAGCGGCAGGCGCTGCAACTGCGAAAAGGGCAGGGGACTGAGCTGGAACACCAGCGCGCCCACCTTGTCGCCCAGCCCCGCCAGCGCCGGGGTGACGAATGCCTGCGTCGCCAGCACCGGGTCCAGAAACGCCGTGTTGGGCTGGCGGCCCTGGCCCTGTTCGCCCCGTACCAGCGCGTCCGTGACCAACGCCGGCGCCTTCACCACGAAGCGGAAATCGTCCGGCACCTGGCCCGCATAGGCCGCGTACTGCGCCTCCGTCAGCGGGCGGTAGAACGAGCGGTCGATGCCCACGCAGCGCAGCAGCGGGTGCTGCGCGTAGGCACGCAGGCCGTTTCTGGCCAGCACGGATTCGCTGTACGGCACATCGTCCCAGACGATGCCCGCCCAGCCCGGGTAGCTCCAGGTCGAGCCCCCCAGGCGAATGCGCGGGTTCAGCCCGGCGGCCAGCGCGCGGGTGGTGTCGTCGTGAGGCCGGGGATGCACGTCGTCCGAGCGGCGCCGCGGGCCGCGCGGCGCGACATCGTCATCTCCCACCCCCTGGGCAGGGGGCGGCGCTTTCAGCCGGGTGGAGGGCGGTGCGGGCGGCGCACCGAACAGGTCGTCCTGCATGCTGGTTGGGGGTGTGACCGAACCGGGTGGCCGCTGCCGGCGGCGGCGCCGGGCTGCGCCGCTGGCTCGGTTCTTCTATGGAGGTGCTCCATTTTGTTGGAAAGATCCGGTTGCCACCCAGATCCGGGGACGAAGGGTTCTTCTGCACACGGCCCGTTCCCCAGGAATGCGGAATAAGTTGCATTTGCGCTCAGGCCGATCACCTCCAACGAAGCCGCCAAGGGTCAATGGCCGCTCGCCCCCGTGACCTGCCTGAAATGAGTCAGCTGGGCTGTCTATTGGCGGCGATTTGGTCAGCCATCTGTAAGCCGTTTCCCGCCATCGATGGGCCAGGATGGTGCATTGGCGCCATCGCCATTCCGCCCAATACCATCAGAAATCGGCGCTTGATGTACGCAAACGCACACAACTGTCGAGCTGATTAAAAAAGTTCGCAAACAAATTCCACAGTTGAAACATTATGTGGGATTGAATAGCTTTGCAGTGAAGCTCAAGCAGAATCGATTCACAGGGTGCTTGCCTTTCGGTTATGAACGTCATACGGAGGTGACAGGCGGTCCCTGTGCTTTCGGGGTCTGTTGAAAAATAGACCGATGTTTGTAATGTTTACTGGAGGTTTGACATGGAAAAATTTCTGACTGCAGCCCGGCATTTCGCACGGGACGAAGAGGGTGTGACCGCTATTGAGTACGGCTTGATTGCCGCTTTGATTGCGGTGGCGATCCTTATCGGTGCGGGTCTGGTGGGTACCAATCTGAATACGCTGTTCACCGATATTGCGGGCAAGCTGAAAATCTAATTGGCCCGCCGGAAGGCTTGAATTGGGCGAGATCCCGATTTGGGCAGGCGGGCCCGATGCCGGTCAATGGGGCCCAATCCCCCTCGGCGTTGGACAGATGAAGACCCGCAGCTTCTAAGACCCGCCAGACACCTGCGTCAGCCGACACAGCTGTCACAGGTGGTTCCCTGTTGAGCCAGGGGATTGACGGGCGCATTGAGCGAGCCCTGTTTAAAACGAAAAAGGCCAGGTCCAGGAGGAAACATGACGGATGACTACGCAGCCACTGGATGGCAAGCGGGCGTGGGCGCTGTGCTGATGCTGCTCCTGACCATCGCTGTGGTGTCGGACATCCGCCAGCGGCGCATCCCGAATGTGCTGGTGCTCGTGACCTTGGTGGCCGGCGTGCTCTTTCATTCTCTGGGGCCACAGGCCAGCGGTGCCGGTGGTCTTTTCTCGATGCAACCCGGGCCGCTGGGGGGCTGGCGTGCCCTCGGCGGGGCATTGGCCGGGCTGTTGCTGTTCTTGCCTTTTTATGTCCTGCGCTTGCTGGGTGCCGGGGACGTGAAGCTGCTCGCAGCCGTGGGCGCTTTTGCCGGGACCGCGGCCTTTCTCAACATCGCTCTCTGGGTACTGCTCGCCGGTGGCGTGCTGGCGCTGGCCCGCATGGCCTGGACGGGCAACGCCGGCCTGGTGCTGTTCAACGTGCGCGCCATCGTCGGCCAGCGATTGCCCGGCAGGCGGGTGGACGTCGATGTCAGCACCCGGACGGCCTGGCGCATGCCGTATGCGGTCGCCATCGCCAGCGGGGTGGTGGCCTATGGCGCCTGGATCCTCGGTGGTCACACGCCCTGGCTGGATTTCTGACCGCGCCATGACCGATCTGTCGCTTCACACCCCTTCGTCCCTGCTCAAGAGCCCATCGGTGGACGCGCCGCGGGGCGACGCGGCGCCGGTGGCGGGCCTGCCCGCCTCGTTCGTGACCGACCTGGCGTTGCGCCACCTGGCGCGCAAAGGCGAGCTCAAGCTGTATGCGCTGGCGCAGCAGCTGGGACTGGCCGTGCCCGAGGTGGACCCGCTGCTCAACCAGATGCGCGGCCTGGGGCTGCTGGAGGTGCCGCGCCGGGGGACGCTGGACGGCGACATCAGCTATGCCCTTACCGAAGCGGGCCAGCGCATGGCGCGCCTGGCGTTCGACAAATGCCAGTACGCCGGGCCGGTGCCCGTGACCTTGGCCGACTATGTGGCGCAGGTCAAAGACCAGGCCCAACGCCGCAAACCGCTGCGCGCCGAGCGCCTGCGCCACGCCCTGCGGGACCTGGTCATCTCACCGTATCTGCTGCCCACGCTGGGCAGTGCCCTCAATTCGGGCAAAGCCGTGTACCTGCACGGCGACAGCGGCACCGGCAAGACCTTCCTGGCCGAACACCTGGTGCGCACGCTGGAGGGCCACGTCTGGGTGCCGCATGCGGTGTACGTCGACGGGGAAGTGGTGCAGGTGTTCGATCCCATCGTGCACAAGCGGGTGACCCTGGCGCCGGTGCCGCAGGGCACGCTGGCGCGCGACCTGTCGGCCGATGGTCGCTGGGTGCGCAGCGAGCCACCGGTGGTGATGGCCGGGGGCGAACTCACCCTGGAAACGCTGGACCTGAGCTACAACGCCCACACCCGGCTGCACACCGCGCCGCCGCAGCTCAAGGCCAACAACGGCATTTTCGTGATCGACGATTTCGGGCGGCAGCGCGTCAGCCCGAGCGAGTTGATGAGCCGCTGGATCGTGCCGCTGGACCGCCAGCTCGACTACCTCACGCTCAGCAACGGCACCAAGTTCGCCGTGCCCTTCGATGTGCGCGTGATCTTCTCCAGCAACCAGGACCCCCAGGCGCTGGTGGACCCCGCTTTTGCCCGGCGCCTGGGCTACAAGATCCGCCTCAAGGCGCTACCGGTGGATCGCTACCGCGACGTGGTCCTGCAGGCCTGCGCACGCGCCGGCGTGCCGCCCGATCCGGCGGGGATCGACCACTTGGTCGGCACGCTGCATGCGCGTGAGCGGCGGCCCTTCTATCCCTGCGTTCCGTACGACGTGATCAGCAAGATTGCCGATCTCGACCGCTACCTCGACCAACCCGCCCGCCTGACGCCCGAGCTGCTCGACTGGGCGTGGCACACATCGTTCGGCCAACCCGGCGTGCCAGGTGACGCCCTGGTTTCCACCCCTTCAGGAGCATGAGATGCAAAGCAAGCGCGCCATTTTGATGTTGGCTTTTTCCGTGGTGGCCGGCGTGGCCGCCGTGCTCCTGGCCAGTCGCTGGCTGGGCCTGCAGACCGGTGGGGAGCGCTCCACGGTGCTGGTGGCCCGCAGCGACCTCGACCTGGGCCAGGCCATCACGGCG
>JAGXRS010000141.1 GCA_018335615.1 Hydrogenophaga sp.
GCTTCGGTGCCGTGGTGCATGTGCCGTCGCTCGACGACCCGCGGGCGCAGAAGCTGCTGGGTGGGTTGGGGGTGGAGCCGCTGGAGCACGGGTTTGACGCCGCGGCTTTCCACCGCGCCCTGCAGCTGCGCCGCGCCAGCATCAAACAGGTGCTGCTCGCCGGTGACATTGTGGTGGGCGTGGGCAACATCTACGCGTCCGAGGCGCTCTTCATGGCCGGCATTCGCCCCACCCTTCGGGCCGACCGATTGAGCAAGCCCCGCGCGACCCGGCTGCACGCGGCCATCGTCAAGGTGCTGAACCGGGCCGTGGCCCTGGGTGGCAGCACACTGCGCGACTTCTCCAGCGCTGAGGGGCAGAGCGGCTATTTCCAGCTGGACGCCATGGTGTACGGGCGCCAGGGGTTGCCGTGCCGGGTGTGCGAAACGGTCATCAAGTCCATCCGCCAGGGGCAGCGGTCGACCTTTTTCTGCGCGGTCTGCCAAAAGGCCTGAGCCTGTCGCGCCCATGGCCCCGTTCGGCTGCGCGGCCCCCCGAGGCACGAAAGCGCGGTGCTATATTGAACTGATCAATGAGAAACAGCCCATGAGTTTCAATCAGGACTTCGACCAACACGCTGTGTGGCGCAAGCAGTTTGCCTTGCGGCTCAAGCTTCTGTCGGAGTGGCTCACCGACCACGACCTGATGGAGGCCGGCGTGCGCGAGCGGCTGGACCAGCTGCATGTGCAGGTGAAGAACGACAAGATCATGGTCGCCTTCGTCGCCGAATTTTCCCGGGGCAAGTCCGAACTGATCAACGCGGTGTTCTTCGCCGGTTACGGTCGGCGCATCATGCCGGCGAGCGCCGGGCGCACCACCATGTGCCCGACGGAGCTGGGGTATGACGCCGATGTGCCGCCCTGCCTGCGCCTGCTGCCGATCGAGACCCGGTTGCAGTCGCAGTCGCTGCTGGACTGGCGCAACGCGCCCGACAAATGGGAGCGGGTCGATCTGGACGTGAACGATCCCCAGCAACTGGCCCGTGCCATCCAGAAGGTGGCCGAGGTGCGGCGCGTCACCCAGGCCGAGGCGGCGGCGCTGGGTTTCTGGCACGAGGATGCCCCCGAAGACAACCCGCTGGCTGGCGCTGACGGCCTGATCGAGGTGCCCAAGTGGCGCCACGCGCTGATCAACATGGCGCACCCGCTGCTCAAGCAGGGGTTGGTGATCCTGGACACGCCGGGGCTCAACGCGATCGGCGCGGAGCCCGAACTCACCGTGAGCCTCCTGCCGCAGGCGCACGCGGTGGTGTTCATCCTGGCCGCTGACACCGGCGTGACCAAGTCGGACCTGACGATCTGGCGTCAGCACCTGTCCGTGCTCGGCGAAGGCCGGGATTCGCGCCTGGTGGTGCTCAACAAGATCGACACCATGTGGGACGCGCTGAGCGCACCCGAGCAGGTGCAGCTGCAGATCGCCTCGCAGCGCAGCGATTCGGCCGACATCCTGGGCCTGTCGCCGCAGCAGGTGCTGGCCGTGTCGGCGCAGAAGGGCCTGCTGGCCAAGGTCAGCGGCGACGCACCGCTGCTGCAGGCGAGCAACCTGCTGGAACTGGAGAACGCGCTGGGCGCGGGTCTGCTGGGGCAGCGCCGCCAGATTCTGGGCGCCGCCGTGGCCAACGGCATCCAGTTGCTGCGCCAAGAAACCGGGCGGCTCGTGCACATCCGGGCGCGCGACCTGGTGGAACAGATGCAGGAACTGGAAGGGCTGCGGGGCAAGAACGCGGGCGTGATCAAGCAGATGCGGCTGCGCATCGAACAGGAGCAGGCCGAGTTCGACGCCAGCGGCGCCCGGATCCAGGCGGTGCGCTCGGTCCATCTGCGCCTGCTCAAAGAACTGTTCGCGATTCTGAGCACCACCCACCTCAAAACCGAGGTGGCCGAGCTCGCCCGCGCGCTCAGGCAGCCGGGCATCAAGCTGGGTGTGAAGCGGGCCTACGCCATCACCTTTGATCACCTGCGCCGCGACCTGACGCGCGCGCACCAGCTCGCCGCTGAAATCCAGGCCATGCTGGAGGGCAGCTTCAAGGGGCTGAACGCCGAGTACGGATTTTCCCTGCAGGCACCCGCGCTGCCCCAGCTCACCCGTTATGTGCGCGACCTGGAACTGGTCGAGAAGAGCCACCTGCAGTACCTCAGCCTGGGCAATACCTTGCGCCTGGCGCAGCCGGAATATGGCGAGCGTCTGGCGCGTGCGCTCATGAGCCGTCTGCGCGTCGTGTACGACACAGCGGTGAACGAGGTGGAGCTCTGGAACAAATCGTCGGCGGCCCAGCTGGACGCCCAGTTGCGCGAGCGTCGTCGCAATTTCACCCGCCGCATCGAGGCGGTGGCGCGCATCCAGCAGGCAGCAGGGGGGCTGGACGAGCGTATCCGCGAACTGCAGTCCCAGCAGTCCGAGCTGAACCAGCTGGACGCCAAGCTGGCCGAACTCACCGACCACCTGTTGACCGCTCCAGAAGAAAAAAGCGCCGAAGCCGTCGCAGCATGAAGGCGCCGCTGACCACATCGGGCCCTGGCCTGCCACTCGACTTTGCCCGCCGGCTGATCGACTGGCAACGTTGCCATGGCCGCAGTGCGCTGCCCTGGCAGCACACCCATGACCCGTACCGGGTCTGGCTGTCCGAGGTGATGCTGCAGCAGACCCAGGTGAGCACCGTGCTCCATTACTATCCGCGGTTCCTGGCACGTTTTCCCGACGTGCAGCGCCTGGCCGCTGCCACGCCCGACGAGGTGATGGCGCTGTGGAGCGGCCTGGGCTATTACAGCCGGGCTCGAAACCTGCACCGTTGCGCACAGGTGGTGGTGCAGGAGCATGGCGGCGTGTTTCCGGCCCGTGCCGAGCTGTTGCAGGCCCTCCCGGGTATCGGGGCTTCCACGGCCGCCGCCATTGCGGCGTTCTGCCACGGCGAGCGTGTGTCCATTGCCGACGGCAATGTGCGGCGCGTGCTGGCCCGGCTGTTGGCCTTTGACGGGGACCTGGCGCGGCCCGCCAGTCAGCGTGCGCTGTGGGATCTGGCCCAGGCCCTGCTGCCCGAGCAGCCGACACACGCCGACATGACGGCCCACACCCAGGGCCTGATGGACCTGGGTGCCACGGTGTGCACCCGCACCCGTCCGCAGTGCGAACGCTGCCCGGTGGCGGGTCTGTGCCAGGCACGGGCGAGTGGCACCATCGACCGCTTTCCCGTCAAATCCCGCACGCTCAAGCGCCGCCACGAGAGCTGGTGGTTGCTGTTGCTGCAGCACCGCGATGCGCACGGTGTCACGCGTTGGTGGCTGCAGCGGCGTCCGGCACCGGGCATCTGGGCGGGCCTGTTCTGCCCGCCGGTGTTCGAGAGCGAAACAGCGTTGCGCGCTGGTCTGCCCCCGGCGCTGGTGGATCGCCTGGCGCCGCAGGCGGCGGTGGCACACAGCCTGACGCACCGCGAACTGAGGCTGCATCCGTGCGTGCTGGCATGCGATGGCCCGGGAACACCTGAGCTGGCGGCCTGGTCCGACCCGGCGGGCCAATGGGTCGATGCCGCAGCGCTGGCCGAGCATGGTTTGCCTGCGCCGGTGCGCTTGCTGCTGGCGCCACCGGACGCTTGAGAGCCCGAGCGCGGGGGCTCGTCCGTTCAGGGCGCGGCGTCTGGGCTGGGTGGGCGCTGCGGCCAGGCATCCATTTCGCGGTGGCGCACCCGCGTCGACCATTCCCGGCCGAATACCTGCCCCAGTTGCTCCGCCAGGTACACCGAGCGGTGCTGGCCACCCGTGCAGCCGATGGCCACGGTGACATAGCTGCGGTGGTCGCGCAGCATGTGCGGCATCCAGTGGCGCAGAAAGGCCGTCACCTGGTCTTGCATCGCCACCACCTCCGGCTGGGAAGCCAGGTACTCGGCCACCGGTGCATCGCGACCGCTCATGGGCCTGAGCGTCGGTTCGTAGTGCGGGTTGGGCAGCATGCGCACGTCGAACACGAAATCGGCGTCCATGGGAATGCCGCGCTTGAACGCGAACGAGGCGAACACCAGCGTGAGCGGTGCCTGCGTAGCGCCCAGCAGATCCTTGATCTGGCTGCGCAACTGCGCCGGGCGGATGAGGCTGGTGTCCAGCACCAGGGCCTTGTCGCGCAACTCGGCGAGCAGCTCGCGTTCGTGTTCGATGGCGTCGGTCAGCGCCCGGTTCTGGTCGTTGGCCGTCTCCCGCGACAGCGGGTGCATGCGGCGTGTTTCGGAAAACCGGCGCACCAGGGTCTCGGTGGTGGCGTCCAGGAACACCGTGGTCAGGTTCACCCGGCGGCTGGGGTGCTGCTGCAGCAGGGCCAGGCGCTGGGGCAGGCCGGGCAGCGAGGCGGCGCTGCGCACGTCCATGGCAATGGCCACGTTGGTGGCCTGGTGGCTGTTTTCCAGTCCGACGAAGGCCTCCAGCAACTCGGGTGGCAGGTTGTCGACGCAATAGAAGCCGATGTCTTCCAGCGCCGTCAGCGCCACGGACTTGCCCGAGCCGGACATGCCGGTGATCAGAACCAGCTGGATGGTGGACGTGGGGGTCATGGGCGCTTCAGGGCGTGAGGAGTTCGCGCGCATGGGCCATGGACACTTCTGAGCGGTCGCTGCCGCCCAGCATGCGCGCCAGCTCGCTCACGCGCGATGTGTGGTCGATGGCGCGCACCTGGCTCACCGTCTGCGCGCCCGAGCGCTGCTTGCTCACCAGCAGGTGCTGGTCGGCGCAGGCAGCCACTTGCGGCAGGTGGGTCACCGCGAGCACCTGGCGGTCGTGGCCGAGCTGTCGCAGCAGCTGGCCCACGGTGTGCGCCACGGCTCCGCCGATGCCCGCGTCCACCTCGTCAAAGATCAGCGTGGGCGCCTGGCCCAGACGGCTGGTGACGACGGAAATGGCCAGCGCGATGCGCGAGAGTTCACCGCCAGAGGCCACTTTGCCCACCGGGCGTGGCGTCACACCGCTGTGCCCCGCCACCAGAAATTCCACCTGTTCCCAACCGTGTGCCTGGGGTTCGTCCAGCTGCTGCAGCGCCACCTCGAAACGGCCGCCCTGCATGCCCAGCGTCTGCATGGTGTCGCTCACCGCCTGGGACAACCGGGGCGCCGCCTGCTGGCGCAGCCGGGTCAGGGTTTTCAGCTCGGCGGTGAAGGCCGTCCAGGACTGCCGCTCCTGCTCTTCAAGCGCGGCCAGGTCCAGCGCTTCGTCGATCTGGTCGAGTTCGGCCTTCCATTGCGCGTGCAGCTCGGCGAGTTCCTCCGGCGGGCGTCGGTAGCGGCGGGCCAGCGACACCCATTGCGACAAGCGCTCGTCCAGCGTCGCCAGGCTGGACGGGTCCAGCTCGGTGTGGCGGGCGTACTGGTGCAGCCCGTGCACGCTGTCCTGCACCTGGGCAACGGCGCTCTCCAGCGCCTCGATGGCGCTGGCGAACTGTGGCTCGATGGCGCGGTGGGCTTGCAGGGC
>JAGXRS010000142.1 GCA_018335615.1 Hydrogenophaga sp.
GGTGCTGCTGCTGCTCTCGCGTCTGCTCGACGGGCTGGACGGCGCCGTGGCGCGCGCCACCGCGCCGACCGACCGCGGTGGCTTCCTCGACATCACGCTGGACTTCGTGTTCTACGCCGCGATTCCGCTCGCCTTCGCCGTGGCCGACCCGCTGGCCAACGCCCTGCCCGCCGCCGTGCTGCTGGCCAGCTTCATCGGCACGGGCAGCAGCTTTCTGGCGTTCGCCATCGTGGCCGAAAAGCGCCGCCTGCAGTCGCTGGCCTTTCCGGACAAGAGCTTCTACTTCCTGGGCGGCCTCACGGAAGCGACCGAGACCATCGCCGCCTTCGTGGCCATGTGTCTGTGGCCGCAGTGGTTTGCACCCATCGCCTACGGTTTTGCGGCGCTGTGCGCCCTCACCACCGTGCTGCGCATCGCCTGGGGGTGGCAGCGGTTCCCGCCGTGAGGAGACACGCCCGAAACGCCGCACCTGACCGCTCCCGGGACCCCCTGCGCCTGCAGATGGGTTCAGCGGAAAAGTGTCGACCTATTTGACAGCTCATCATGACGGAAGCATTCAAGTGGCGTCCCCTCATGAACACAAAACGTTGATTCGTATTGCATTTTCCCCCGATTCGGCGCGTGCGAAAACGCGGGCATGGGGTTTGCGTTGGTCGTCTTGCGCCCCTGCTGTTGAGCCAGCAGAGTCGTCGCAAACCAACGACCAACCCATGTCAACAGCGAGGTTCCACATGTCCATGTTCAAACGTTCTGCCATCCACACCGGATTGGCTGCCCTGTTCTCTTTGAGTGCGCTGGGTATTTCCAGCACGGCGGCCGCCATTCCGGTCGGCTGGAGCTGCAGCGGCAACTGCGGTGAAATGGGGGCCAATGGCGTCGTCACGGCTTCGCCTGAGGGTGGCAGCTATGTCTACGTGTCCACCCATGAAGCCCCCGAACAGACAGGCCTGGGACTGGGCAACGAAACCAACGGCACCGTGCTGCGTTCGAACGTGTTCTCTGCCGCCGCCAACGACTCGCTGGCGTATTACTTCAACTTTGTGACCTCCGACGGCGCCGGTTTTGCCGATTACGCCTGGTCGCGCCTGTTCACCGCCACCCACGACCTCGTGGCCCTGCTGTTCACCGCCCGGACCACGCCGAACGGCAACAGCGTGCCGGGTTTCGGCATGCCCGCCATTGAGGCCACCATCACGCCGGCCACGGTCACCATTCAGGCTGGCACGTCCTGGAGTCCACTGGGTGGCAGCTCGGGTAGCTGCTACGACACCGGCTGCGGTCATACCGGCTGGGTGCAATCGACCTATGACATCGCCGACGCGGGCAATTACTACCTGGAATTCGGCGTCGTCAACTGGGCTGACACCCAATTCGCCACCGGCATGGCGATCGACGGCATTCTGGTCGGTGGTGTGCCAATCGACCCCACGCCGAACCCGGTGCCGGAACCCGGCTCCCTGGCGCTGCTGGGCCTGGGCCTGCTTGGCGTGGGCGCGCTGCGCCGCCGCCGCCAGGCCCGCTGAACCCCTGCGGGCCCACCGCCCTGACACGCCCCGCTGCAGCAGCGGGGCGTCATTTTTTATGCGCGCGCATCGAGCAGCGCACGCCGCCGCAGCACCCACTTCTCCAGTTCCAGCAGCACCAGAACCACCAGGC
The DNA here is from genome assembly GCA_018335615.1 of Hydrogenophaga sp. GTDB lineage: Bacteria > Pseudomonadota > Gammaproteobacteria > Burkholderiales > Burkholderiaceae_C > Hydrogenophaga. The sequence goes on from JAGXRS010000142.1 coordinate 1,657, forward strand.
CGACCAGCGCACAGAGCAGCACATCGACCGGGGACAAGGCCCGGGTGCCGAACCAGGCCTGCATGAACGGCGTGTAGGTGAACAGCGCCTGCAACGCCACCACCGCGCCCACGGCCACCAGCACGCGCGGCGTGCCCTGCACCCCGGCAGCGGTGAAGGACGGCGCCTTGAGGTAGCGCACGCTGAACAGGTAGAACACCTCCATGGCCACCAGCGTGTTGACGGCCATCGTGCGGGCTTCCTCCACCGGTGCGCCGTTGGCCAGCGACCACTGGTACATGCCGAAGATGCCCAGCGTGAACAGGGTGGACACCAGCAGCACGCGCCAGATCACGAAGGGGCTGAGCATGGGCTCGCCGGGCGGACGTGGCGCGCGCTGCATCACGCCGGGCTCGGTGGGCTCGAAGGCCAGCACCATGGCCAGGGCCACCGAGCTGACCATGTTCACCCACAGGATCTGCACCGGCAGGATGGGCAGGGCCAGCCCCAGCAGCACCGCCGCCAGCAGCGACATGGATTCGCCGCCGTTGATGGGCAGCAGGAAGGTGATGGTCTTGCGCAGGTTGTCGTAGACGGTGCGGCCCTCCTCCACCGCGTGGGCGATGGAGGCGAAGTTGTCGTCGGCCAGCACGATGGCGCCGGCCTGCTTGGCCGCCTCGGTGCCCTTGCGGCCCATGGCCACGCCCACGTCGGCCTGCTTGAGCGCCGGCGCGTCGTTCACGCCGTCACCCGTCATGGCCACCACCTCGCCGCGCGCCTGCAGCGCCTGCACCAGACGCAGCTTGTGCTCGGGGCTGGCGCGGGCGAACACGTCGGTCTGCTGCACCACCTGCTGCAGGGCGACGTCGTCCATGGCCTCGATCTCCGGGCCGGTGACAGCACGCAGGCCGTCGCCCATGCCGAGCTGGGTGGCGATGGCGCTGGCCGTCACGCCGTGGTCGCCGGTGATCATCTTCACGCGGATGCCCGCCGCGCGGCACTGGGCCACGGCCTCGATGGCTTCCTGCCGGGGCGGGTCGATGATGCCCACCAGCCCCAGCAGCACCAGACCGTCCACGCCGCGGCGGCTGTCCAGTGCGCTGGCCGCGTCCACCTGACCGCGCGCCAACGCCAGCACGCGGCGGCCGGCGCGGGCCTGTTCGTCGATGGCGCGCTGCCAGAAGGCCTCATCGATGGGCCGCGGCTGGGCATCGCCCGACAGCTGGTGGCTGCACATGGCCAGCACGCGCTCGGGCGCACCCTTGAGCAGCAGGTCGTGCCCGGCGGGCGCGTCCTCGGCCGCTGCGTGCGCGGTGGCCATGTACCGGTGTTCGGACTCGAAAGGAATGCCGCCGGTGCGGGGCCGCTCGCGGGCCAGCTCCACCGGGTCGAGGCCGGCTTTCATGGCCAGCGTCAGCAGCGCGCCTTCGGTGGGGTCGCCGGCCAGCTGCCACTGGCCGTCTTCCTGGT
>JAGXRS010000143.1 GCA_018335615.1 Hydrogenophaga sp.
GACATGAGAGGCTTGGATACCTGGCAGCGGCTCGGACTGCTCCAGGTAGTAGTGAAACCCGCCACTGTCCGGTCCGATGTTGCTCTTGGCACGGGCCAGGATGCGGGCATCTTCGCCTTCAGCCTCACCCTTCACCTTCGCCGCCACCATGACCACGCGGGCCACGGCTGTGAAGGCCACGGACCCCACCACGCGCTGGGCTGGGTCGCTGCCCTGGCCGCCCTTGCTGAAGTGGCTCACGCCCAGCACAGCGCAATCGCAATCGGCGGCCAGGTCAACCAGCGGCTGTAACGCCCGACGTACTTCGGTGTTCTTGTGTGAGTCCGTGCCGCCCAGCGCGCTCACCACCGGGTCCACCACCAGCAGCCGCACGCCGCCTATCTGCTCGATGGCTGCGCGCAACAGCTTCAGATCGCGGGCAGGGTCGAACTGCACCACCTCGCCGTCGCGGCGCGAGCCTTCGATGAAGAAGCACCGGGCACGGTCCGCGCCAGCGGCCAGCAGGCGCGGCAGCAGCGTGTCGGCTGGGTCGTCTTCAGACGACCAGATCAGCACGTTGCCTGCGACGCTTGGAGAGCCATCGGGCCAGCGCCCGCCGACGGTCACGGTGGCGGCCATGGCCAGGGCCAGCGTGGTCTTACCCTGGCCGGGGGCGCCGGCCAGGATGTGCAGCTTGCCCAGCGCGAGCCAGTATTGCCACAGCCAGCGCACGGGGGAGGGCGTCAGGTCGGTGCCGCACTTGAGCACGACGGCATCCATCGGTGCTTGGCTGTTCGCCGCGATGTCTGCATCCAGTGCTTCAGTCCAACCCTCATACCCCCAGTTCATGCGAACACCTCCGCCAGGCGGTTGATGCGGCTGGCGGCCTGCAGCACGCGCCCACGGTCGCGGTCGGAGAGCATCACGCCGTGGGCCACGTTGCCGGCCGCCACCGCCACCACGAACGACTCATGCGCAAGTACCGCCAGCGCCGCGCGGGGCGACAAGGGCGTGGGCTTGGACGGCGCCGGCTTGGTGCCGTCGTCCACCCAGGCGCCCAAGGCTCGGGCCGCCTCCACGAACTCGGCACCGGTCCTGGCCATGTGGTAGGCCAGCACGTCGCCACCGCGTGCACCGCAGCCGGCCATGCAGACAAATGCACCGCTGGCGGTGTTCACGCGCATGGAATCGCCACCGCCGTGGAACTCGCACGCGACGGTGCGCCACTTGCCCCGCCCGGTCAGGCGCAGCCCTGCTTCCTCGTAGAACGTGGCCGGGTCAGGCAACAGGTTTCGATCAAATCCCATGGCGGCCTCCCAGGTGTCGGGTGGCGGTGCGGGCAGGCACGTACACCCAAGCGCCTATGGCATTGGATGCTTGCGCCGTATCGGCGCCGGTCTTGGCTGCGTAGTAGTCCAGCACGTCGGCGCCGCTAATTTCGCATTCGCGGCAGTAGAACTCGCCGGTGTCGATGTTCACGCGCATCGCGTCGCGGCGCTCACAGAACTCACAGCAGGTGGTGCGCCACTTGCCTTTGCCGTTCAGGCGCAAGCCCATGTCGTCGTAGAAGTCCCGGACGTGGGGCAACAGCTTGGGGTTAAACATGGTCGTCCCCTCCATCCAGCGCAGCGGTCAGGCGGGAATTGAGGTCGCGTGCCACCTGCTCGACGCACCACAGCACGTCGGCGACCAGTTCGTGGGCTTCGTCGGGGTGCGGGTCGTTCAGATGGTCGGTGGCTTTCTCCATTTGCTCCCTGAACGCCGGTACTAACTCGCCGTACAGGTGCATGTCGTTCAGTTGCTTGGCGGTGTTGGAGGCGAACCGGCAGAGGCGAATCAGGGGGATCAGACGGCAGTTCACCTCTGCCTGCATCTCGTCGAGTCGGCGGAACTGGTCCAGTGGAATCTTGCGCTTGGTTGCCATGGCTCAGGCCCTCCGTGGGTCGAGCTGGCGCAGGGCGGCCAGGGCTTGCACGGCCTTGCGGGCGGCGCCGGGAATGTTGGCTTCGGGCTGGCGCACGTAGTACAGCGCCATGGCCAGGGCGTTTTGTGCCTCGGCGTGCAACTGGATGGCTTCGGGGGACTCGCCCGATGTGGGCAGGTGAGAGGGCGCAGCGCGGCGGCTGGCCAGGGTGACGACCGTGGTCATGGTTTCGGCTCCTGAACGAGACTGAGAACCACTCGCCGCCTGTCTAAGGGCAACGGGTGGACGGGGTGTTAGACACATGGGTTCAGCCATGCCGGCAGCCTTACGGACAACCGCACCCCGTCCGAAACCGTGGGCGCGGCGCAGGGCCGGGCTTGAAGAATCTGGACGTGACGAAGCCCCGCTTGCGGTGGGGGCAAATACCGCTGAACCAATCAAGGTGTGTCTAGCACCTGGCGCGAATGTAGCACAGTGGCGCAGCAGATGGGAAGGGGCCGCGCACCAGGCGTGCAGCAGCAGCTCGTTTGCCGCGCTGCACAGGCGGCAGTGAAATAGGCCGGGCATCAGTTGACCACCTTGGCGGGGTCGGTGCACGCGCCTGCACTCCAGGGAGAGGTTTCATCCTCCATGCGCTTGCGCCAGTCGGCGGCGGCCTCGGCGCTGATGAGGGTGCGCCGGCCCACCTTCATCAGGCGCGGCCCCTTGCCATCTTTCAGCAGGGCATAGAAGTGGGTGCGGCTGACATTGTGGCCGTCACAGAACTGGGGAACGGTGTAAGTTGATTTCATGGCTGTTCATCTGTGTTCAGTTGAGACAGCCTGAATCTATTTCGGCGTAGCTCTTCAGTCTTTATGAATCTGCACCCTGACTTTTATTCTAAATTCATGGGGTCTTTTTTAGAAAGCCGTCCGGTAGGTTCTGCTTGTTGTCTATTGCATTCTTCGCTTTGTAGTAGTCCGCGCGAGCTGTTTCATAGGATACATTTTGACGGTCAGCCTGCTTGCATAGCATTGCAGAAACATCAAATCCATCGCTCTTTCCACTTGTTACGGCGCAATAGGTGTCCATTGCTCGGCGACCTTTTGGCGTCCAAATGTGCTGTGATTCAGGGTCGTCAAATGGCGTGGGCAAAGCCTGACTCCACGGGACTCCGCCAAGCACGTTGTACATCGCATTTGCAATGTATTTAGCGACCCAAGGACTGATTGCTGAGGGGTCGCCTCCACTCTCATAAAACTCTTTGCAATAAAGACCCATGACTCGGCAGGGAAATTCGGCTTTCTCCTCATCTGACAAGTCCTCATACTCATCAAAGTACTTCTCAAAATCGAAAGTCAGATCATGTAAGTGAACAAGCCTGTCATCGGGTATGTTAAGTTGCTTTTTAGTCAGCTTTTGCTTCTTAAATTCCTGTGTCATTTCGGTCCTTTGGTGCAATTTTCCAAGTAATCTCCCCACGATTGCATCATAACCGCGCGCTGTTGTAAATATTGTGCATGGTTATAGCTCGCGCTGACGGCATTTCTTTCTTGGTGCGCGAGTTGTATTTCAATATGGGCATGCTGAAAATCCATCTCATGCAGCAGGGTGGACGCCACGCCACGGAATCCGTGGCCGGTCATGCGGTATTGGTAGCCCATGCGAGCCAAGGCCTTCAATATGGTGTTGTTGCTCATGGGTTTGCCGTGGTCGCGTTCACCAGGAAACAGCAACTCACGATTACCGGTCAACAGTTGCAGCGTGCGCAGCACCTCCACGGCCTGCGTGGACAGGGGCACCACATGCGGCGTCTTCATCTTCATGCGCTCGGCTGGAATGTCCCAGCGGGCGGCGGCCAGGTCGAATTCCTTCCACCTGGCGCCGATCAGTTCAGACGTGCGCACGAAGGTCAGGGCTATCAGCTTCAGGGCCAGGCGCGTGGTGGGCGTGCCTTGATAACCCTCGATCCGCCGCATCAGCTCGGGCAGCTCCTTTGCGTCAAGTCGGGCGTAGTTCTCTTTCTTGCGCGACGCCAGGATGTCGCCGGGCTTGATGTCGGCGGCTGGGTTGCGCGTGGCCAGGCCGTGGGCGATGGCGTAGCGGAAGACCTGGCCGCATGTCTGCAAGGCCCGCTTGGCAATGTCCAAGGCACCGCGCGTCTCTATGGCCTTGACCATGCGCACCAGCTCGGGCGCCTCGATCTGTGCAATTGGCCGCGCGCCGATGGCCGGGAAGACGTCATCGTTCAGGCGGCGCAGAACGTATTCAGCGTGGCGCTCGGAGCGGGCAGTCTTCCAGCTCTGCCACCAGGCGGCGGCCACGGTCGCAAAGGAGTTGTCGGCAGCAAGCTGGCGTGCCTGTTTGTCCGCCTTGCGTTGGGCCATGGGATCGGTGCCGGCCTGAAGCAGCCTGCGCTCATCCTCGTGCCGCATGCGGGCTTGCGCCAGGCTCAGGGCCGGGTAGGCCCCCAGCGTCATCAGCTTTTCCTTGCCGTCAACGCGGTACTTCCAGCGCCACAGCTTGGAGCCGGTCGGGTTAATCAGCAGGTAAAGACCTCTGCCGTCGGGCAGCTTCACGGGCTTGTCCACGGGCTTGGTCTTGCGGATTTCAATTTCTGTGAGAGGCATGGCAGAGGGCTCCAAGAGGGGGTTTTTTTCAATGTACCCCCACCACGATACCTCTGTACCCCCAGCCATACCCCCAATCTTTCCCGGCTACAGCAGAACATCAGCGAACATCAAAGAACGCCGGAAAACAAAAAAGCCCAGTAAATCAATGACTTACTGGGCTCTAATTGTGCTTCAGTGAACAGTGGCGAACTACTGGAAACTGTAACTTGGCGGAGAGGGAGGGATTCGAACCCTCGGTACCTTGCGGTACGCCTGATTTCGAGTCAGGTACATTCGACCACTCTGCCACCTCTCCGGGATGTGTTCGGGTCTCAAGCAGCAGAGTTTACCAGAGCCAAGCGCCGTTCCATCGGACCGGTCATTTTTTTCCCTTGACCGCAGGCGTCACCCCCTGGCGGTTGGGTGGCGGGTCCGATGCGACAATCACCAACCGCTCGATCATTGGACGCTCATGCTCGTTGACACACAGCCTGCCACCCATCAGCACCTGCCTGCCTCAGCCGAGGTGCGGGACCAATGGGTGGATTCGCGGCTGATTGCCATGGTGATGGACCGGACCATGCCCTCGCTGGTGTCGGCCACGCTGGTGCTGCCGGTCATGGTGGCGCTGATGTGGGGGGAGGTGCACCCGGTGGCGCTGGGGGTCTGGACCTTTCTGCAGCTGGCGCTGGTGGTGCAGCGCTACCGGATGGTGACCACCTACCGGTTGCGTTATGACAGTGCCGAAGGGCCGATGCGACGGGAGTTCATCCGACGCTACGGCTGGTCCTGGACCGTCATGGGCTTGCTCTGGGGCGCGGCGGTTGCGCTCACTTTTTACCAGGTCAACCTGACCACACAGTTCATCTGCGGGCTGGTCGTGATGGGTCATGGCCTGTTGTCGCTCACCACCTTCAGCGCCTATCAACCGGTTTTTCGGACCAACATCAATGCCCTGAGCGCAGCCGTGCTGGTCGGGCTGCTCGGGCCTGCCGTGGCGGGCATGGTGCCGCCAGAGGAGTACAAGCATGTGCTCGCACTCGTCGTGTTGCTGCTGATCTTCTGGTGGTTGCTGCGCATTGCGGGCGAGCGGCTGCGCCATGTCCACCGCGCCAGCCTGGAGCTGGAGTTTTCCAATCAGGAGTTGATCGATTCGTTGACCCAGCAGACCCGCGCATCGTTGCGGGCCGTGGCCACGAAAAACCGTTTTCTCGCCTCGGCGGCGCATGACCTGCGCCAGCCCGTCCATGCGCTCAGCCTGTACGCCGACTGGCTGGCCAGCGAACCGGAGATGGCACGTGACATTGCCCCCCGCATCCTGCAATCGACGCGGGCCATCAACGAGTTGTTCGATTCGCTGTTCGACCTGACGCGCATCGATGCGGGCAACTACAAGGTGCGGCTGCAGCACGTGGACGTGCAACAGCTCTTCGCCGACATGACCCTGCAGTTCGAGCCCGTGGCCGCGGCGAAGTCTTTGCAGCTGCGCTCCCATGCGCGGCCGGCCACCATCTGGGCCGATCCTGTGGTGCTGCGCCGCATCCTGGGCAATCTGGTGTCGAACGCCCTGCGCCACACCCATCAGGGTGGTGTCTTGCTGGGACTGCGCCATCGGCGCGACATGCTGGTGTTCGAGGTATGGGACACGGGGGTCGGGATCGCGCGTGAGCACCAGCAGGCGATCTTCCAGGAATTTTTCCGGGTATCGCAGCACCAGGGCACGGAAGACAGCCTGGGCCTGGGCTTGACGATCGTGTCCAAGCTCACCGCGCTCATGGGCTACCAGCTGGCGTTGAATTCACAAGCGAACAAAGGAAGTGTGTTTCGCGTGATGTTGCCGGCTTTCACGCAAAAAGACACCAGTGCAGAGACCGAGGCCACGGAGGTCTCGCGACCGGCCTGACCTCGCCAGCCGGTCGCCAGACGTGGCGCGGTATCAGAGTTCGAGCAGGCCGGCGGTGCGCGCCAGGTGGCTGGCCTGCGAGCGGCTTTTCACATTCAGGCGGCGGAACAGGCGCCACAGGTGCACCTTGACCGTGTGCTCGCTGATTTGCAGTTGCTCGGCGATGTCGCGGTTGCTCAATCCGCGGTCAAGCATGACCAGTAACTGTTTCTGGCGCTTGGAGAGCTTGTCGGGAATAGTGGGGGCGTTCTCGTCTTCCACTTCTTCGGCAAGAAATTCCCGCAGCACCTTGGCAATCTGCGCGGCACCGGCAGATTTTTCCACGTAGGCGTCGGCGCCTGCTTCGCGGGCGAGGTCTTCGTAGTCCGATGCGGGGGAGGCGGACAGCACGATCAGCGAGGTGTCGGGCAGCATCTGGCGCACTTCGCGAACGCCGGACACACCGTTGGTGTCGGGCAGTTTGAGGTCCAGGCAGACCAGTTCGGGATCGCCGTGTTCAGCAATGGCCTTGCTCACCGAGGCCAGTCGTTCCAGTTCGATGACCTGGGTGGAGGAGCGCAAGCGGCGCAACAGCATGACGACTGCCTCGCGCATCAGCGGATGATCGTCGATGACAAAAATACTCATGGGTTCGTGCGCAGTCAAGAAGTTGTCGGGATGAGAGCATATCGGCTATGCCCGCCGTTGGCGATAGTGAAAAACGCCCACTTTCGCTCTCTGTTGTCGGCAATTGGCGTGCCAATCGCCTCACCAAGCCCATCGTTACAGATAAAAATGGCTGAAAGGGCGTCAGCTTCCCTGGCCGCTCAACTGTGCCAATGCCGTGGAGAGCTCGGTGGCACTGGCGATCAGGTTCAGACGGGGTCCGGGCGCGTCCAGGGCTGCCGTGCCTTGCGATTGCAGTCGGGTGATGGCCTGTCCGGCCTCTTTGGGGGACGTGAAGCCTTCGCTTTGCAGCAGCAGCTGGCCCCCGCCATCGACGAGCTTGAAATAGAACAGGCCGTCGCTTTGGCGGTATTGCTTGAAGCTGGGGGCCATTATTTTCGCTGATTTCGGGGCGGGGGCTGCCGCTGCCAGCGTATCGAGCGCTCGCAGGCCCACGGCATGGCGCAGCTGCCGGGTGAAGGGTGTCGCCACGCTGCGGGCTTTTTCGGCGCCGCGCTGAAGCGTTCGCTCGATCTGCGCCGGGTTCTGCATCAGCTCTTCGTACGCGGCCCGCATGGGCGCGATTTCCTGGTCGATGCGTTCAAACAGCAGCTGCTTGGCCTCGCCCCAGGCGATGCCGCTGGCATAGGCTTGTGCCAGGCCCGCCGTTTCCTCGGCGGAGGCGAAGGCCTGGTAGAGCTGGAACAGGGCCGAGCCGTCGGTGTCCTTGGGTTCTCCCGGCAGGCGCGAATCCGTCACGATGCCCATGATCAGCTTGCGCAGCTGCTCGCGGGGTGTGAACAGGGGAATGGTGTTGTCGTAGCTCTTGCTCATCTTGCGGCCGTCCAGCCCCGGCAGGGTGGCCACATGCGCCTCGATGGCGGCCTCGGGCAGCGTGAAGTGCTCGCCGTAGAGGTGGTTGAAGCTGGCGGCGATGTCGCGCGCCATTTCGATGTGCTGGATCTGGTCGCGCCCGACCGGTACGCGGTGGGCGTTGAACATCAGGATGTCGGCCGCCATCAGCACCGGGTACATGAACAGGCCGGCGGTCACACCGGCGTCGGGGTCTTCACCGCTGGCCGTGTTCTTGTCCACCGAGGCCTTGTAGGCGTGGGCGCGGTTGAGCATGCCCTTGCCGGTGACGCAGGTCAGCAACCAGGTGAGCTCGGGAATTTCCGGGATGTCCGACTGACGGTAGAAGGTGACAGCCTCCGGGTCCAGGCCGCAGGCCAGCCAGGTGGCGGCAATTTCCAGCGTGGAGCGCTGCACGCGCGCCGGGTCGCCCACCTTGATGAGGGCGTGGTAGTCGGCCAGGAAGTAGAAGCTGTCCACTTCGGGCTGGCGGCTGGCGCGCACGGTGGGGCGCACGGCCCCCACGTAGTTGCCCAGGTGCGGAGTGCCTGAGGTGGTGATGCCGGTGAGGACGCGCAAGGTTTTCATGGGTTGTGCAGGCATTACAGGATGAGCAGGCGCAGCGGCGTCAGCAGCATTTCGATGGCGCTGCCGGTGAACACCATCAGCGGGCGCAGCCACAGGTTGCCCACCACGCCGGTGAGCACCAGCGCCATCACGATGAAGAAACCCCAGGGTTCCACGCGCGAGACCAGCGCGGCCTGTTTCCAGGGCAGCAGGCCGACGAGGATGCGTCCACCGTCCAGCGGCGGCAGGGGGAAGAGGTTGAAGGCAAACATCACCAGGTTGACCATCACGCCGGCGCGGCACATCTGCAGGAAGAAGCGTTCGTCCACGCCCATCGCCAGCAGCACATACAGCAGCACGGTCCACAGGATGGCCTGCACCAGATTGGCGCCCGGGCCGGCCAGCGCCACCCACACCATGTCGCGCTTCGGGTTGTGCAGGCGCCCGAAGTTCACCGGCACGGGCTTGGCGTAGCCGAACAGGAAGGCGCCCGAGGTGGCGAAGTACAGGAGCAGCGGCATCGCGATCGTGCCCACCGGGTCGATGTGGCGCATCGGGTTGAGCGTGATGCGCCCCAGCTTGGCTGCGGTGTGGTCGCCGAAGTGCCGTGCGGCATAGCCATGGGCCGCCTCGTGCACCGTGATGGCGAACAGCACGGGTATGGCGTAGATGGCGATGGTCTGAACGATCTGGGCGAAATCCATGGCAGCGTGGGGCAAACGGCTATTGTCCCAGATGCCGGACCATTCGCCCGGGCCGCGCCAGCCGGGCGCGGGCAAGCATCAGAGACCGAGCGCTTTCAGCGGCCCCTGGCCGACCCGCAGCACTTCGGGGTCGCCGCCCGATCCCATGGGGGTGAGGTCGATCACCGTGGTGGGCTCCAGCGTGCAGGCGCCCGCATCCAGCACACCCGCGAGCTCGTGTTCGAAGCGTTCGCGAATGTCTTGTGCATCGTTGAGTGCGGCGCTTTCTCCCGGCGCAATGAGCGTGGTGGCCAGCAGCGGCGCCTGATGCAGCGCCAGCAGCGCCAGGAGGGCGGTGTGCTGCGGCACGCGCAGGCCGATGGTCTTGCGCGAGGGGTGGCTCACCCGCCGCGGCACTTCCTTGCTGGCCTCCAGGATGAAGGTGTAGGGCCCGGGCGTGGCCAGCTTGAGCAGCCGGTACTGGCGGTTGTCGACCCGCGCGTAGTTGGCCAGCTCGCTCAGGTCGCGGCACAGCAGGGTGAGGTGGTGTTTGTCGTCCACCTGCCGGATGCGGCGCAGGCGGTCGGCAGCCGCCTTGTCGTCGAGGTGGCACACCAGCGCGTAACTGGAATCGGTGGGCACGGCCAGCACGCCGCCGCGCTCAAGCAGCTGTGCCGCCTGTTTCAGCAGGCGCGGCTGGGGGTTGTCGGGATGGACTTCAAAAAACTGGGACATGGTCGTATTGTCCTCTTGCGGCAGTGCAATGGTGACAGGGTGTTGTGTGCACAGCAATGGATGGGGACTTCACCGTTACCATTCTTCTTTTGTTGTTTTCTTTTCCAAAAATCGCCCAACGCCATGCAACAAGCCACCGCCAGCGCATCGGCCTTCCGCAAGAAACCGGTGGACCTCGGCGCCGTACCCTGGAGCGGGCGGCTGGAGCCGGCCGACCTGGCCCGGCCGGCCGGCATGCTGATCGCAGCCCTCACCCGCTGTGCCGACGAGCGCGGCCTGTCACTGAGCGACATGGCCTCGGCCATGGGCGTGTCCTACTGGGACGTGAGCCAGTTGCGCATCGGCTTTCGACGCCTCGAGGCGCTGGACGACGACATGGCGCAGGCCTGTGCCGATTTCCTCGACCGGCCGGTCCTGACCATCCACATGTTGGCCGGTCTGCTGGATCCGAAAGAGGCCCTGCAAAGCACGGCGTTGACCGCCGAAGACATCATGTATGCGCGGCAACTGCGCAATTGCGATCCCGAGGCGCTGGAATTGCTGCCGCCGCCCAACCGCGCCCGGCCCCTGCAGGGCCTGGGTGTGGACGAGCTCGGCGAGCTGCACCGGGCCTATGGCACCAACCCGGCGGTGCACGGCGCCGTGCGGGCCGAACTGGCGCTGCGGCCCATGTCCAAGACCGAGGTGCTGCGGGCGGCGGTGCAGGCGGGCGTCGCAGCTTCCCAGGCGGCGGTCCCACCCGAGGAGCCCGTGCCTGGCATCATGCGCTGCACCGCGTGCCAGAAGCGCCTGCGCATTCCGCACCTCAGCGCCCCGGGCGAGATCCGCTGCCCCGCCTGCCAGACCGAATACCACGTGCACTGGCAGG
>JAGXRS010000144.1 GCA_018335615.1 Hydrogenophaga sp.
CGCACCCAGGCGCTGGCCGGCTTCAAGAGCGGCGAGATCCGCGCCCTGGTGGCCACCGACATCGCGGCGCGCGGTATCGACATCGACGAGCTGCCGCACGTCGTGAACTACGAAATCCCGAACGTCAGCGAAGACTACGTGCACCGCATCGGCCGCACCGGTCGCGCCGGCAAGAGCGGTGAAGCCGTCAACCTCGTGAGCCTGGACGAAGAAGGCTTCATGATGGACATCGAGCGCTTCACCAAGCAGCAGATTCCGGTGCAGATCTTCCCCGAGTTCATGCCCGAACCGGGCGAGAAGGCCGAGCCCATCGCCATGGGCCGCCAGACCATCTGGGGCGGCGCCGGCAAGCCGCCGAGCCGCGACGTGATGGCCGCTGCTGCCAAGGCCGCGCGCACGGAAATGATGCAGCGCGTGCGCGAGAAGAAAGCCGACGCACCGCAAGGCACCCGTGGCAACGCGGGTGGTCAACGCCAGCGCCCCGCCGGTGACGGCGGCCAGCCCGAAGCCCAGCGCAGCGAAGCGCGCCGTCCACAAGGCGGCGCCCAGCGCCCGGCCGGCAACGGCCCCGCACGCGGCAATGGCGGTGGCAACCGCAACGCGGGCGGCGGCAGCGCCCAGCGCCCACCACGCCAGGCCCAGGGTGACCGCATGGACCGCGGTGACCGCCCCGACCGTGGCGACCGCATGGACCGCGAGCCCGGCGCCGAGCGCCAGCCCGGCCCGAACGCCCACCTGGGCAGCCTGCGCATTCGCGAGCCACGCCCGCGCCCCGCAGCACCCGGCGGCCAGCCCGACCCGCTGCGCACCAGCATCGACTCCATGCGCACCGGCAACCGCGGCAAAGGCGGCAACAGCCGAGGCGGCGCTGGCCGAGGTGACGGGCCACGCGGTGGCCCGGCCGACCCGCTGCGCACCAGCTTCGGCCGCATCCGCTGAACCACCGTGCGGTCACGCAACCAGACCGCACGCTGTCCCCTTCCGACGCCCCGTCTGCCTCCATCGGCGACGGGGCGTCGCCACGTGGGGCCACCCATGCAGGCGACCTGCAAGTTGCTCAGCCTGGCACAGCCCGATCGCCCTGTCTGCGACGGCCAGGAGGCGTACAAGCACACCGATCGCAGCGCCCTCGGCGACGTGCGCCGCGTGACCGTGTTCAACGCCCCCCCTCTTCGAATTCCGTGACCGCAGCCACAGCGACCACGGCTTCGTGCGCGCGCTGCTGCGTCTGCGCCGACCCGATCCGGTGTGAGCGTCAGACTTTGACGAACGCGGTCACCAGCGGAACATCGCCCACTTGCCGGCTCCAGTGGCCGTGCACAGCCGCATCGAACGTGGCCCCGGCGGGCAAGGTATCGGCCGAATAAAAGTGCTCGCCCGGGCCGAAGGTGCGCGAGCTGCCGTCCTGCAGTCCAATCTCCATCTGGCCGCTCAGCACAAACAACCATTGCGGTGCGTCGGTGCAGTGGAACGGGCTGCGAAAACCCACCGGGCTCTGGCGCAACTGCAAACCGGTGGCTGGAAAGAGCGTCGACAAGCGCGCAGACGGCGTGCCTTCGTTGAGCAGAAGCGTCTCTTCGCGAAAGCGCGCGCGGCCATCGGTGTCGGTGAACAGCGCGACCTGGGTGAACGGGATCATGGTTGGCTCCTGGAAAAGTGCCCGGTTGTACCAGACGACCAGGAGCACCAGACAAGGCAAAGCGCCCGGGGCCTTGTGAAAGGCACCGGGCGCTGCGGCCGCCCGCTGTGTGGGCGGGCAGCACGGTGCGCGAAGGCGATCAGTTGACGGTGACAGCGCGCGGGTTCACCAGTTCGGCACGCACGTCGTCACGCGACTTGCCTTGCGCCAAAGTGGGCTGCGGGTAACGGCTGGGGAACAACTCGTTGTAGCGCAGACCCGATTCGCCGTCGGCGATCACATCACCGTTGCGCACGGCTTGCGCCAGTTCGGCTTTCACCTGCGCACGCGTCTTGCCCTGGGAGAGCGCTTCACCGGCTGGGGCCGCCGTGCGGGTGGCCGCGTAGGACTGCGGGTACAGCTGGTTGAAGCGCTGACCGGTTTCGCCGTTGGCGATCAGGTCGCCGTTGCGCCGCGCTTCGGCCAGTTCGGCTTTCACGTCGGCGCGGGTCTTGCCCACGGCGGCCACGGTGGCCTGGGAGTACAGGTGCGGGCTGACCTGGTTGAAACGCAGGCCGGTTTCGCCGTCGGCGATCAGGTCACCATTGCGCTGGGCTTGCGCGAGTTCGGCGCGGACCTGCTCGCGGGTTTTCGCTTGGGCAGGATCGGCAGCCAGGGCGTGGCCGGCCACGAGGGTGGAGAGGGCGATGGCAACAACAGAGAGGCGGTTTTTCATGACAGTTTCCTTCAGGAGGGTTGAACATGCCGGTCGGCTTCTTCAGCGGCTTGACCGGCTTCGATGCCTCTGCGGAGGGTTTGCATGCATCGATGGGTTGAACTGTAAAGTTTCTATCCGTGAAGAAAAACAGCACCCGAAGTCTTGCTGTGTTTCGTATTTGGCAATAATCAACCGTTTCGTGTACGTACAAACCCTGGAAATTGCCCCTCATGGACCGTCTTGCCTCGATGCGTGTTTTTCAGAAAGTGATCGATGAAGGCGGCTTCGCGGCCGCCGGACGCGCCATGGACATGTCGCCAGCGGTTGTCACGCGCCTGGTGGCCGATCTGGAGGACCACCTGGGCACGCGCCTGCTGCACCGCACCACCCGGCGTGTGTCGCTCACCGACGCCGGTGAGCGTTATCTGGAACGGGTGCGCGTGATCCTGCAGGACCTCGACGAAGCCCACGCCTTGGTGAGCTCGCAGACCAGCGAACTGGCGGGTGTGTTGCGCCTGCTGGCGCCACCGGTGCTGGCCACCCACGTGCTCGCGCCGCTGGTCAGTGGCTTTCGGCAGGCCTATCCCAAGATCCTGCTCGACATCGAGGTGGCGTCGCACCGGGAACCGCCGATCGAGGACCACGACATCACGCTCATGGGCACACCGACATCGTTCGACGCCAACGTGATCGCGCGAAAGGTGATTTCCAGCGTCACCGTGCTGCTCGCTTCACCCGACTACCTGCGGCGCAGGGGCATGCCCGCGCGGCCCGAAGACCTGGCTCACCACGATTGCCTGCGCTTCAAGCCCGCCGCCGGGCGCGTGCGCGGCTGGCGCCTGATGCACGAAAGTGATGACACGCGCTTCGTCGACATTGAGGTGCAGCCGGTGCTGTGGGCCAACCACACCGACACGCTGATGCACGCCGCGCTGGACGGGGCCGGCATCACCGCCACCACCATCGAACTGGCCGCACCGCTGATCCAGAACGGCGACCTGGTGCGCGTGCTCAACCCCTGGATCACCGAACGCCTCACCATGTACGCGGCCCTGCCCAGCCGCAAGTTCATGCCGCGCCGCACCGAGGTGTTTCTCGACTACCTGATCGAGCAGACCCGCGCCCGCGTGGACAGCGCCATGGCGACCTGCGGCACTTGCTGACACCCGACCGCAGGCCCCATTACCATGACGGCATGAACACACCTGCCAACCCCTCGCCCGTCCACTTTGGCCACCAGGGCCGCGTCGTCATCGTCACCGGTGGTGCCCAGGGCATCGGCGAGGCCTGCGTGCGCCGTTTCGCGCGCGAAGGTGCCCGGGTCGTGATCGCCGACGTGGCCAACGCCCCCGGCGACACACTGGCGCGCGAACTCGGCGCCACCTACCTGCGCTGCGACGTCGGGGACAAGCTCGATGTGGACGCCGTCGTGGACCAGACCGTGGCCGCCTTCGGGCGCATCGACGTACTGGTGAACAACGCCGGCATCTTCAAGGCGGCGGACTTTCTGGCCATCACCGAAGACGACTTCGACGAGGTGCTGCGGGTGAACCTCAAGGGCTCGTTCCTCATGGGCCAGGCGGTGGCGCGCGTGATGGCGACCCAGCGCAAAGGCGCCATCGTCAACATGAGTTCGGTCAACGGCGTTCTCGCCATCCCCAACATTGCCAGTTACAACGTCAGCAAGGGTGGCATCAACCAGCTCACGCGCGTGATGGCGTTGTCCCTGGCCGACCACGGTATCCGGGTGAACGCGGTGGCGCCGGGCACCATCGCCACCGAGCTGGCGGCCCAGGCCGTGCTCACCAGCGAAGAGGCGCGCCAGAAGATCCTGAGCCGCACGCCCATGAAGCGTCTCGGCGAGCCCGACGAGATCGCCGATGTGGTGGCCTGGCTGGCCAGCGACGCAGCCAGCTATGTCACGGGCGAGATCGTCACCGTGGACGGCGGGCGCATGGCGCTCAACTACACCGTACCGCTGTGAGGTCACCACGCTTTTGACCCCCTCGGGGAACTGTGCCCGCGCTGTGCACCTCCACTGAAGCTGACAGCGCCACGCACACCCTGCACCTGCCCCCTGTCCGTCCGCACGATGCGGCTGATTGTCACGAAGCCGACACCTTGCTCAAACAACGCCCTGCCGCCACACTGGCCATTTTGCTGATGGCCTGTGGCGCCACGTTTGCCCAGACCCCCACCGCACCCGCCGCCCGACCCGCGCCGCCCG
>JAGXRS010000145.1 GCA_018335615.1 Hydrogenophaga sp.
TGGCCAGCAATTCGCTGGTGGAATGCATGGTGTTCGCCCAGGGCGCGGTCGCCGCCATCCGCAACGCCGCGCCGGTCCCGGCGCCCGTCATGCCCGAGTGGGACGACAGCCGCGTGACCGATGCCGACGAGCAGGTGGTGATTTCACACAACTGGGACGAGCTGCGCCGCTTCATGTGGGATTACGTGGGCATCGTGCGCACCAACAAGCGGCTGGAGCGGGCTGCCCACCGCATCACCCTGCTGCAGCGCGAAATCCACGAGTTCTACTCGCAATTCCACGTCACGCGCGACCTGCTGGAACTGCGCAACCTGGTGCAAGTGGCCGACCTCATCGTCATGAGCGCCATGATGCGACGCGAAAGCCGCGGCCTGCACTTCAGCCGCGACTATCCGGATCTGCTGCCGGAAGCGAAACCGACGGTGCTGGTGCCGCCGGCGAGGTAAGTCGCGCAGCGCGGCGAGCGGCGCATGGGCTGGGCGCTTTTCATGCAGCGCTCACGTCCATTCGCCCTGAGCTTGTCGAAGGGCTCAACGAAAGGGTCACCGTTCGCCCTGAGCCTGTCGAAGGGCTCACATCAACAAGGCCGCAAGGCTTCGACCAGCCCAGCCCGAACGGGGGGAAACGGCGCTCAGGGCCGACAAGTGCTGCTCCGACAACCGGCTCAGGCCGCGCCGATGTTCGGCACCAGCGCACCCGCGTCCTGCCCGGCCTTGTGCGCAGCGGTGAAGGCCAGCATGCGGTCGATCGGCAGGCGGGCGCGCGGGATGATGGCCGGATCGACGTGGATTTCGTTCAGGCCTTTCTCCAGCACCTGTGCCACGCCGGCCAGGCCGTTCATGGCCATCCAGGGGCAGTGCGCGCAGCTCTTGCAGGTGGCGCTGTTGCCGGCGGTGGGGGCCTCGATGAACACCTTGCCGGGGTTCTGCTGGCGCAGCATGTGCATCATGCCGTTGTCGGTGGCCACGATGAACTCGGGCGCGTCCAGCTCGCGGGCAGCCTTGAGAATGGCCGATGTGGAACCCACGGCGTCGGCCAGCGCGATCACGTCGGCCGGGCTCTCCGGGTGCACCAGCACCTTGGCCAGCGGGTGTTCCTTCTTCAGGGCTTCCAGTTCAAAGGCCTTGAACTCGTCGTGCACGATGCACGAGCCGTTCCACATCACCATGTCGGCGCCGGTCTCGCGCTGGATGTAGCCGCCCAGGTGCCGGTCGGGTGCCCAGAGGATCTTGTGGCCCTTGTCCTTCAGTGCGTTGACGATGTCGAGCGCGCAGCTTGATGTGACCAGCCAGTCCGCACGCGCCTTCACGGCCGCGCTGGTGTTGGCGTAGACGACCACCGTGCGGTCGGGGTGGGCGTCGCAGAAGGCGCTGAATTCGTCGATGGGGCAGCCCAGGTCGAGCGAGCAGTTGGCGTCCAGATCGGGCATGAGCACGGTCTTTTCCGGGCTGAGCATCTTGGCCGTTTCACCCATGAAGCGCACGCCGCTGACCACCAGCGTCTGCGCGGCATGATCGCGCCCGAAGCGCGCCATCTCCAGCGAATCGCTGACGATGCCGCCGGTCTCGATCGCCAGGTCCTGCAGGTCGGGGTGCACGTAGTAGTGCGACACCATCACCGCGTTGCGCTCTTTCAGCAGGCGGCGGATCTTGTCTTTGAGTTCGGCACGCTGCTTCGGCCCCGGCTCCACCGGGACACGCGCCCAGGCGTGCTGCGTCGGGCAGCTGGGCTGTTCGTACTCGACGTCGATGATGGCGGTGTTGGTCATGTCAGTGGTTCCGGTGAGGCGGTGGTCAGTCCATCCGCATCGAAAAGTCGGTGGCCTTCACGTCTTTCGTCAGGGCTCCGATGGAAATGCGGTCAACCCCCGTTTCTGCAAGGGAGCGCACGGACTCCAGGTTCACACCGCCGGAAATTTCGAGCACGGCGCGGCCCGCGTTGCGGCGCACCGCTTCGTGCAGCGTGGGCAGGTCCATGTTGTCGAGCAGCACCATGGTAGCGCCGCAGGCCAGCGCCTCGTCGAGCTGGTCCAGCGTCTCCACCTCGATCTCCACGAAGCGGGCCTGCGGCGAGGTTTCGCGCACGCGCTGCAGCACGGCCGCCACCCCACCCGCCGCGGCGATGTGGTTTTCCTTGATGAGCACGGCGTCGTAAAGCCCCACGCGGTGGTTCACGCCGCCGCCGGCGGTGACGGCGTATTTCTGCGCCAGCCGCAGCCCGGGCAGCGTCTTGCGGGTGTCCACGATCTGGGCCCGCGTGCCCGCGACGGCCTGCACGTAGGTGGCGGTCTTGGTGGCCACGGCCGACAGCAGCTGCAGGAAATTGAGTGCGGTGCGTTCGGCGGTGAGCAACTGACGGGCTGAGCCCTCGATGTGCAGCACCACCTGGTCGGGCGCGCAGCGCTGCCCTTCCGCGACATGCCAGGTGAGCCGGGCCTCTGGGTCCAGCGCCCGCACGGCGGCGTCCACCCAGGGGGTGCCGCAGATCACGGCCGCCTCGCGCGCGAGGATGCGCGCCGTGGTGCGGCGCGCGCCGTCCACCAGCGCGGCGGTGAGGTCGCCGGTGCCAACATCTTCGGCCAGCGCCCGCGCCACGTCGCGCCGGGCCAGGTCGGCCAGATCGACCGGGGTGAATTCAGACAGGTGTTTCATGGGGGGCAAGCATAACGGGATCGAATATAGTGCCCCCATTCCGATTGCCACGCACACAACCGAGGCTTACACACATGAGCATCACCGCCCCCGCTGCGCCCCTGGCCACCCCGTACGGCACACTGCCCGCCGCATCGCCCTTGCCGCAGCGCAAGCCGGTGAGCCTGCCGCGGCTGATGGAGATGCGCGAGCGCGGTGAGAAAATCACCATGCTCACCGCCTACGACGCCACCTTTGCCGCCGTGGCCGACGCCGCAGGCGTTGAATGCATCCTCGTCGGTGACTCGCTGGGCATGGTGTGCCAGGGTCTGTCCAGCACCGTGGGCGTGACGCTGGAGACCATGCGCTACCACACCGAAAGCGTGGTCCGGGGCCTGCAGCGTGTGCAGGCGACGGCCTGGGTGATCGGTGACCTGCCCTTCGGCAGCTACCACGAAGGCAAGGAACAGGCACTGCGCAGCGCCGCCGAACTGATGCGCGCCGGCGCCCACATGGTCAAGCTCGAAGGCGGCGGCTGGACGGCCGAGACGGTGCGCTTTCTGGTCGAGCGTGGCATCCCGGTCTGCGCCCACCTCGGACTCACGCCACAGACGGTGCACGCTCTGGGCGGCTACCGGGTGCAGGGCCGTGGCGACGCCGCCGCCCTGACCCTGCGCCGCCATGCATTGGAACTGCAAGACGCTGGCGCCAACATGCTGGTGCTCGAAATGGTGCCCGCCACCGTGTCCCGGGAGATCACCGAAGAGCTCAAGACCTGTCACACCATCGGCATCGGCGCCGGCAAGGGAACGGCCGGCCAGGTGCTGGTGATGCACGACATGCTGGGCATCAACCTGGGCAAGAATCCGAAGTTCGTGCGCAACTTCATGGAAGGCCAGGCCAGCGTGCGCGATGCCATGGCGGCCTATGTGGCCGCCGTCAAGAACGGCACATTCCCCGACGACAGCCTGCACGCCTGGTGAACAGGCCCACCCCCGCCGCGCTGCGCGCGACCCCCTCAAGGGGGCAACACCTGCCGTCTGGCGCAGCCAGCCCAGCGGTGTTTCCCGGTTACTTCGCCTCACGCTCATGAAACTCGTCCACACCCTCGAAGACCTGCGCGCCGCGCTCAAGCCCTACGATTCACCGGCTTTTGTGCCGACCATGGGCAACCTGCACGCCGGGCACCTGGACCTGGTGCGCACCGCGAAGCCGCTGGGCGACGTGACGGTGGCCAGCATCTTCGTGAACCGGCTGCAATTCGCGCCGCACGAAGACTTCGACACCTACCCGCGCACGCTGCAGGCCGACTGCGACAAGTTGGCCACCGAAGGTTGCGACGTGGTGTTTGCGCCATCCGAGAAAGAGCTGTATCCCGAGCCGCAGGGCTTCAAGGTGCAGCCGCCCGCTGAACTGGCCGACATCCTGGAAGGTCACTTCCGCCCCGGCTTTTTTGTCGGCGTGAGCACCGTGGTGATGAAGCTGTTCCAGTGCGTGTTCGCGCAGGCCAAGGGCCCGCGCTACGCCGTGTTCGGCAAGAAGGATTACCAGCAGCAGATGGTGATCCGGCGCATGGTGCAGCAGTTTGCGCTGCCCGTGACCATCGTGGGCGCCGAGACCCAGCGCGCACCCGACGGCCTGGCCCTGAGTTCTCGAAACGGCTACCTGAGCGAAAGCGAGCGGGAAGAAGCGGTCCAGCTCTCGCTGGCGCTGCGCGCCCTGGCGCGCGACGCACTGGCCGCCGCAGACGGCCTGCCGGCGCACCGCGACGGGCTCGAAGCACGCGCCCTGCAGGCGTTGGCGGCACGCGGCTGGCAGCCCGACTACCTGACCGTGCGCCGCCGGGTTGACCTGCAGCCACCCACCGCGCTGGACGCCGCCACCGCACAGTCACTGGTGGTGCTGGGCGCGGCGCGGCTGGGCTCTACCCGGCTGATCGACAACTTCGAAATCTGACCTCTCGGTACAGCCTCACATGGGAAGACACCATCCCGTTCGCCCTGCGCCCCGAAGGGCTCTGAGGGGAGGCGCATGAGCGCCTCCATCCTTCGCCAGGCGCAGGAGGCGGGGATGTCAGATCGAACGGGGGTTTTGGTCTTCCGAGCGTCCCGAGCGTGTGGAAGGGCACGCTCGGCCCGCACGGCAGTGGGCTTCCTGAAAACGGTCGCCGCGCCCCGTCGCGACTTCGGCGACAGCGTCTCTTCCTCAGCTACAGCGCCTCTTGCTTCGGATCGCGCCCCATGAGCGCGGCCACGGCCTGCTCAGGGCGCAGACGGCCTTCGAGCAGGGCGACCACGCCTTCGCTGATGGGCATTTCAATGTCCAGCGCCCGGGCGCGCTGCACCACGGTGCGCGCGCTGTACACGCCCTCGGCCACATGCCCCAGTGAGTCGACGGCCTGCTGCAGGCTCAGGCCCTGGGCCAGCAGCTGCCCGACCTTGCGGTTGCGCGAGAGGTCGCCGGTGGCGGTGAGCACGAGGTCGCCCAGGCCCGAGAGGCCCATGAAGGTCTCGGCCCGTGCGCCCAGCGCCAGGCCCAGGCGCGTCATTTCGGCCAGGCCCCGCGTGACCAGCGCCGCGCGGGCGTTGAGCCCCAGGTTCAACCCGTCACACAGGCCGGTGGCGATGGCTAGCACGTTCTTGACCGCCCCCCCCACCTCGACGCCGACGATGTCGTCATTGGCGTAGACGCGCACGCTGGCGCAGTGGAAGGCGCGCACCAGCGCGTCCCGCACGCTGGCGTGTTCGCTGGCGGCCACCAGCGCGGTCGGCTGGCCGCGGGCCACTTCCTGCGCAAAGCTGGGACCGCTGAGCACACCGGCACAGAGAGCAGGCGCCACCTGGGCACGGATTTCATGGCCGAGCAGGCCGGGAGAAGGCTCACCAGCAGGAACCGCCTCAAAGCCCTTGCACAGCCAGGCCACCGGCACCTGGCACTCGCGCAGTTGCTCCAGCATGCCGCGCAGGCCGGCCATGGGCGTGGCAACAATGACCAGATCGGCTTCGCGCAGCGGCGAGCCGACACCGCCCAGCGCCCCCGTGGCAATGGTCAGCGGCGCGGGAAACGCGTGGCCAGCGAGGTAGCGGCGATTTTCACGTTGCACCGCCATCTCGGCGGCCTGGGCCGCGTCGCGCGCCCACAGGCTCACCCGGTGGTCTTGCCGGGCCGCGCTGATGGCCAGGGCCGTGCCCCACGCCCCGGCGCCGAGCACGGCGATGTGCATGGCTGACACAGCCCGACCCCCGTGTTTATTGCGTGACGATGCGGGGTGCGTCTTCAGCGGCCTGCGCCTGCTGCTGTTCGTACATGGCCTGGAAGTTGATTTCGGCCAGGTGCACGGGCGGGAAGCCGCCGCGCTGGATCAGGTCGGCCACGTTGCTGCGCAGGTAGGGGTAGACGATCTGCGGGCAGGCAATGCCCATGATCGGGCCCATCTGTTCCTGCGGCAGGTTGCGGATTTCAAAAATGCCGGCCTGCTTGACCTCGACCAGGAACACGGTCTTGTCCTTGATCTTGGTCTGCACCGTGGCGGTGACGCAGATCTCGTA
This sequence comes from Hydrogenophaga sp., assembly GCA_018335615.1. Taxonomy (GTDB): domain Bacteria; phylum Pseudomonadota; class Gammaproteobacteria; order Burkholderiales; family Burkholderiaceae_C; genus Hydrogenophaga. The sequence goes on from JAGXRS010000145.1 coordinate 6,179, forward strand.
CACGCCGTCGGCGACCGGGTTGGCTTCCACGCCCAGCTGGATGTCGACGGAAGGCTGCTCCTGCTCCAGCAGGATCGCGGGCGAATTGGGCTGCTCGAGCGAGGCTTCCTTCAGGTAGACACGCTGGATCTGGAAGGTGGGGTCAAGGTTGTCGGCCATGGTGCGATGTAGGGTGAGGCGGAAAAACAAAACCCGCCGGGGACACTGTGTTCCCGCAGCGGGCACCGGGGCTGATTATGTCAGCCCGTCACCGACGAATGCGGCGTTCAGCCCTGCAGCAGCGGCATCAGGCCGCCCTGGCCGTCCAGCGCGTACAGGTCATCGCAGCCACCCACATGGGTCTGGCCGATGAAAATCTGCGGCACGCTGGTGCGCCCGGTGATGGCCTTCATCTGCGCCCGCAGATCGGGCTTGCCGTCTACAAACACCTCTTCGAGGTCGGTGACGCCGCGCTTTTCCAGCAAGGCCTTGGCGCGGCTGCAGTACGGGCAGTAGGCGCTGGTGAACATTTTCACGGTGGGCATGGGAATTCCTTCAAACGGTGGAGCCGGGGGCAATCCCCCATCTTCAGCTTTTTTCCACCGGCAGGCTCGCCGTGCGCCAGGCACCCATGCCGCCGGACAGGGAATGCACGTTCTCATAGCCGAGCTTCTTGGCGGTGGCCAGGGCGCGGTTGGAGCGCATGCCGGAGGCACACACCAGCACGACCGGGGTCGCTTTGTTTTTCACCACGCCCGTCAGCTTGGCCTCCAGCTGGGCCAGGGGCACGTTCTTGGCCCCGATCACATGACCAGCCGCATATTCCTCAGGCTCGCACACGTCCACCACCACAGCTTTCTCGCGGTTCATGAGCTGCACCACCTGGGGGGCCGTGAGCGAGCCGGCGCGGCCACCCGCGGTGATCGCGGGGAACATCAGCATGGCGCCCGCTGTGAAGGCCACAGCGATGAGAATCCAGTTTTCGATAAAAAAACTCACAGGAACACCTTTCAGTTAAGCCCCGGATTTTAGAATGCCCGGCTGAGCTTCGCCGGCCGGCCGGCTGTTCGGCCCCTGCGTCTGACCGCTGGACTGACCACCCCCTTTGCCCGGCGCCCTGCCGGGCCTTCAACGTTTCACTGTTGCCATGTACAAACTCGTCCTGATCCGCCACGGCGAATCCACCTGGAACCTCGAAAACCGCTTCACCGGCTGGACCGACGTGGACCTCACGCCCACCGGCGTGGCGCAGGCCATGGCAGCGGGCAAGCTGCTCAAGGCCGAGGGCTATGACTTCGACATCGCCTATACCAGCGTGCTCAAGCGCGCCATCCACACCCTGTGGCACACGCTGGACCAGATGGACCGCACCTGGCTGCCCGTGGTCAAACACTGGCGGCTGAACGAGCGCCACTACGGCGCCCTGCAGGGCTTGAACAAGGCCGACATGGCCAAGCAGTACGGTGACGAACAGGTGCTGATCTGGCGCCGCAGCTACGACACCCCGCCGCCGGCGCTGGAAGCCACGGATCCCCGTTGTGAGCGGGGCGACCGCCGCTACGCCCTGCTGAACCCGGAAGACGTGCCGCTGACCGAGTGCCTGAAGGACACCGTGGCCCGCGTCATGCCGTTCTGGAACGAGGCGCTGGCGCCTGCGATCCGCTCCGGGCGCCGCGTGGTGGTGGCCGCGCACGGCAACAGCATCCGGGCGCTGGTGAAGTACCTCGACGGCATCAGCGACACCGACATCGTGGGCGTGAACATCCCCAACGGCATTCCCCTCGTGTACGAACTCGACGCCGACCTCAAGCTCATCAAACGCTACTACCTGGGCGACGCCGAAGCCGCTGCCCAGGCTGCCGCCGCGGTGGCCGCGCAGGGCAAGGGCTGAGGCGCCCCGTTCGCTGCGGGAATGTCCCCCTAAGGGACTTGCGGAACCCGGCAGCCTCCCGTTGCTCCAAGGTGTATATTGACCCGCAGGCGGGCTGGCGTGGCCCGCACGGTGTCGTGCGAGGAATTTCCATGGGTAAGCAAGTGAGTCACAAGCTGAAGATCGCCGGTTGGGTCGCGGTGGGTGCGGTGGCCGGGGCCCTGACCACGGTGCAGTTGCAGGCGGTGGCCCGCGGCACGCTGGCGCCCCTTCCCCTGGAAGAGTTGCAGCAGCTCGCCGCCGTGTTCGGCATGGTCAAGACCGACTACGTGGAGCCCGTGGACGAGAAAAAGCTCATTTCCGAGGCCATCACCGGCATGGTGGCCAGCCTGGACCCGCACTCCCAGTATTTCGACAAGAAGTCTTTCAGGGAATTCCGCGAAGGCACCAGCGGGCGCTTCGTCGGCGTGGGCATCGAGATCACCATGGAAGACGGCTTCGTGAAGGTCGTCTCGCCCATTGAGGACTCGCCCGCGTTCCGGGCCGGCCTCAAGACCGGCGACCTCATCACCAAGATCGACGACACGGCCGTCAAGGGCCTGGCCATCAACGATGCCGTCAAGCTCATGCGGGGCGAGCCGCGCACCAAGGTGCTGCTCACGATCTTCCGCAAAGACGAGAACCGCACCTTCCCCGTCACGATCACCCGCGAGGAAATCAAGACCCAGAGCGTGAAGTCGAAAATGGTCGAGCCCGGCTACGCCTGGGTGCGGGTGTCGCAGTTCCAGGAACGCACCATCGAAGACTTCACCCGCAAGGTGGAAGAGCTCTACAAGGCCGACCCGAACCTCAAGGGCCTGGTGCTCGACCTGCGCAACGACCCGGGCGGCCTGCTGGATGCCGCCGTGGCCCTGTCGGCAGCGTTCCTGCCGGAAAACGTGACCGTCGTGTCCACCAACGGCCAGCTGGAAGACAGCAAGTTCGTCTACAAGGCCATTCCGCAGCACTACCTGCGCCGGGGCGGCCCCGACCCGATCCAGCGCCTCACCGTGGCCACCCAGGGCGCCCTGAAGAAGGTGCCGCTGGTGGTGCTGGTGAACGAAGGCTCGGCCTCCGCCAGCGAGATCGTGGCCGGTGCGCTGCAGGACCACAAACGCGCCACCATCCTGGGCAGCCAGACCTTCGGCAAGGGCTCGGTGCAGACCGTGCGCCCGCTCGGCCCCGACACCGGCCTGAAGCTCACCACGGCCCGCTACTACACACCGCTGGGCACCTCGATCCAGGCGCGCGGCATCGTGCCCGACGTCATGATCGACGAGACCGCCGAGGGCAATGTGTTCGCCGCGCTGCGCACCCGCGAAGCCGACCTGCAGAAGCACCTGGGCAATGGCCGGGGCACCAATGGAGCGCCCGTGCCGATGACCGACGAGCGGCGCGCCGAGGAGCAAATGCGCGAAGAGGTGCGTGAACTGGCCCGCAAGCGCCTGGAAGAGGAGTCGAAGAAGAACCCGGGCCAGCGCCTGGTGCCCGAGTTCGGCAGCGAAAACGACTTCCAGCTGCAGCAGGCGCTGAATCAGCTCAAGGGCCGGACCGTGATCGCCAGCAAGACGCAGACCGTGCGGACGGCTGAAGAGAAAAAAGACAACTGATCCAGAAGAGGCCGCGGCGCCCTGCCGCGGTGGCCGCCCTTGAACGACGCCCAGCTCCTGCGCTACTCGCGCCACATCCTCCTTGAAGAACTCGGCATCGAAGGTCAGGAGCAGCTGCTCGCTTCGCATGCGCTGGTGGTCGGTGCCGGCGGGCTGGGCTCACCGGTCGCGCTCTACCTCGGCAGCGCTGGCGTGGGCCGCATCACCGTGGTGGACCACGACGTGGTGGATGAGACCAACCTGCAGCGCCAGATCGCCCACAACTTGGCGCGGGTGGGGCTGCCCAAGGCGCTGTCGGTGCAGCAGGCCATTGCCGCCATCAACCCCGACGTGCAGGTGACACCCGTCACGCAACGTGCCAATGCGGCGCTGCTGGACGAACTGGTGGCGCAGGCTGATGTGGTGCTGGACTGCACCGACAACTTCGCCACCCGCCACGCCATCAACCGCGCCTGCGTGCAGCACCGCAAGCCGCTGGTGTCGGGCGCGGCGATCCGCATGGACGGGCAGCTCAGCGTGTACGACGTTCGCCAGGGCGACAAGCCCTGCTACGCCTGCGTGTTCCCCGAGAACAGCGGCGTGGAAGAAACCCGGTGCGCCACCATGGGCGTGTTCGCACCGCTGGTGGGTATCGTGGGCACGCTGCAGGCGGCCGAAGCGCTGAAGCTGCTCACCGGCATGGGCTCGCGCCTGGCCGGCCGGCTGATGATGATCGACGGTCGTGACATGGCCTTCAACGAGATCGCCCTGCCCCGACACCCCGGCTGCGCCGTGTGTGGCGAAGCACACGTCGCCTGAACGGCCCCCGTTCGAACGGACTCAGTTCGCCGCGCGAGCGGTTTCTGCGCTCCTGACGGACGGGTTCGGGCACGGCCCGTGGCGGCGGCGGAACGCCCGTGGCTCCTCGGCGTCGGGCATCTGGAACACGCCCCGCCGCCGGCTGCGCGCCACCGCTTCTTCATGGGCATAC
>JAGXRS010000146.1 GCA_018335615.1 Hydrogenophaga sp.
GGTGGCCAGGCAGCCACCCCACCCGAGCCCACTGCCTTGAACCGCCGCTCCCTCCCGTTCCGCCCGCCGAGCGCCCTGGCCTGCGCCACCGCGCCCTGCGTCGCTCCCGCACCGGTGGCCCGGGCGGTGCAGGGCCTGCTGGCGGTGCTGGCCTGGGCGGTGTTGAGCGCGCCGGTCCGGGCCCAGACCAGCGCCCCTGACGGGCATCCCGCGGGCGTGCCCTTGAGGAGCAGCCCGCTGCTGCAGGAATCGCTGCCCGAAGCCGCGCGCCAGCAGGCACCCACGTTTGTGTCGGGCGAGCGCATCACCGGCCAGACCGATGCACTCACCGTGGTCGAAGGCGAGGCCGAGCTGCGCCGCCACGGCACGGTGATCAAGGCCGATCGCCTGCAGTTCGACACCCGCGACAGCGAGGCGCAGGCCACCGGCCAGGTGCTGATCAACAGCAACGGCAACCGCTTCGAAGGCCCCGAGCTGCAGATCAATGTGGACACCGGCAAGGGCACTTTCACCCAGCCGTCCTTCTCGCTGCTGAAGAACGAAGGCCTGGGCGACGCCAGCCGGGTGGATTTCCTCGACAAGGACCACCTGGTCGCACACGACGCGCGCTATTCCACCTGCCCGCGCACGCCCGGCGAGCGCTGGATGCCCGACTGGCTGGTGCGCGCCCAGCGCATCGAGATCGACAACATCGAAGAGGTGGGTCTGGCCACCGGGGGCGTGCTGGAGTTCAAGGGCGTGCCGATCCTGGCCGCGCCCTACCTGAGCTTTCCGCTGACCGACAAGCGCAAGTCGGGCGTGCTGCCGCCGACCATCAACCTGGACAACATCAGCGGCCTGGAACTCACGCTGCCCTATTACCTGAACCTGGCGCCCCACTTCGACGCCACGCTCTACCCCACGCTCATGAGCAAGCGCGGCGTGGACCTGGCCGGTGAATTCCGCTACCTGCAGCCGGCGTACAACGGCCGCCTGCGGGCCGCCTACATGCCGTCGGACAAGCTGCGCGACCGGGACCGCTGGGGCTATGCGGTGCAGCACGACCAGCGCCTGGCGCTGCCGGACACGCTGCGCGGGCTCGGCCTGAGCGGGGCCATGGGTTTGCGCCTGAACCTGAACCGCGTGAGCGACGACGACTACTGGCGCGATTTCCCGCGTTCCAGCACTTCGCTCACCAGCCGCCTGCTGGCCAACGAAGCGGCGCTGAACTGGGGGCAGGGCCCGTGGTCGATCAGCGCCGGGGCCTACCAGTGGCAGACCTTGCAGGACACGGCCGCCCCCATCACCCCGCCCTACGACCGCCTGCCCTCGCTGGCGCTGCGCTATGCGCGCAGCGACGACACGCTGGCGGGGCTGGGCGGGAACTGGGACTGGTCGGTGCAGACCGAAACCACCCGCTTCCGCGCCGACTCGATCGGCGGTCTGGATCGCCTCAATGGCACCCGCAGCCTGGCCGTGGCCGACCTCACCCGGCGCTGGCAGACGCCCGGCTGGTTCGTGCAGCCGCGCGCGCGGCTGCACACCGCGCAGTACCGCCTGGACAGCCTGCGTGCGGACCGCCCCCAGAGCTTGTCGCGCACCCTGCCGACGCTGAGCCTGGACAGCGGCCTGGTGCTGGAGCGGGACGCCGACTATTTCGGCCGAGCCTTCATCCAGACGCTGGAGCCCCGCGCTTTCTTCACCTGGACGCCCTACCGCAACCAGGCGCTGCTGCCCAATTACGACTCGGCAGCCAACGATTTCAACTTCGCTTCCATCTACACCGAGAACGCATTCGGCGGCCACGACCGCATTTCCGACACGCGCTCGGTCACGGTGGGCGCCACTTCGCGTCTGCTCGACCCCGGCACGGGCGTCGAGGTGCTGCGGCTGGGGCTGGCCCAGCGCTTCCTGCTGCGCGACCAGCAGGTGACCCTGCCCCCCGCCGACTGTGCCTCGCCCAGCCAGGCCGGCTGCAGCGCCATCACCAACCGGCTCAGCGATGTGCTGGTGGGCGCGCGCATGCAGTGGGACCCGCGCTGGACGCTCGACGCCAACGTGCAGTTTCGCCCGGAAGACCGGGAATCCGTGCGCACCACGCTCAGCGGCCGCTACACCCCAAGCCCCTTCCGCGTGCTGAGCGCCGCCTACCGCCTGCAGCGCGGGGCCAGCGAGCAGTTCGACATCGGCTGGCAGTGGCCCCTGAACGACCTGTGGGGCACCCCGGCGCAGCGCAGGCCGGGTGCGCAGGCACTGGGCCCCGGCCAGTGGTACAGCGTGGGCCGCATCAATTACAGCGTGCCCGACCGCAAGGTGGTCGATCTGCTGGCGGGCTTTGAGTACGATGGCGGCTGCTGGCTGGGCCGCGTGGTGGTGGAGCGGCTGCAGCGCAGCACGGCCAGCGCCAACCAGCGTGTGCTGTTCCAGCTCGAATTCACCGGCTTCTCGCGGATCGGGTCCAACCCGCTGCAGACGCTCCGAGACAATGTGCCCCGCTACCAGTACCTGCGCGAAGAAATCAACCCGCCGAGCCGGTTCCAACACTATGACTGATCACCTCCCGATGTCTTCACGCCGGCCCCATCTGGCCGCGCTGCTGCTGTGCCTGCCGCTGGTGTGGAGTGGCGCACAAGCCCAGGCCCTGCGGCCCTCCACGCAGCTGGGCTCTCCGCTGAACACCCAGCGCAGCGCAGCCCCGACGAATGAACCGCGTACCGCCGACTACATCGTCGCGCTGGTGAACTCCGAGCCCATCACCAACCACGACGTGCGCCAGCGACTGCTGCGCATCGAGCAGCAGATCGCCCAGCAGGGTGGGGCCATGCCCCCGCGCGACGAGCTGGCGCGCCAGGTGCTCGAACAGCTGGTGAACGAACGTGCGCAGCTGCAGCAGGCGGCCGAGGTCGGCATCCGGGTGGACGAGGCCACGCTGGCCCAGGCCGAGCAGTCGGTGGCGGCACAGAACCAGATGACGCTGGAGGAATTCCGGCGCCGGGTGAACGCCGAGGGCATCGACATCAGCCGCCTGCGCAGCGAGCTGCGCAACCAGATCCTGCTGCAGCGCGTGCGCGAGCGCGAAGTCGAGTCGCGCGTGCGCGTGACCGAGGCCGACATCGACGATTTCATCCGCGAGCGCCAAAACAGCACCCAGATCGGCAACCTCGAACTCAACCTGGCCCATGTGCTCATCCTGGTGCCCGAAGACGCCAGCGAGGACCGCATCCGGGCGCTGCAGGCCCGGGCACAGGACGTGGCCGACCGCGCCCGCAGCGGCAACGACTTTTCGCTGCTCGCGCGGCAGTTTTCCGAGGCGCCCGAGGGCGCTGCCGGCGGCGAATTCGGGATGCGCCCGGCCGACCGGCTGCCCAGCCTGTTTGTCGAGGCCACGCAGGCCCTGCCGGCGGGCGCCATCGCCGGCCCGCTGCGCAGCGCGGCCGGCTTTCACGTGCTCAAGGTGCTGGAGAAGCGCCAGGCTGGCCTGCCCGACATGGTGGTGACCCAGACCCGGGCGCGCCACATCCTGCTGCGCCCTTCCCCGCAGCTCAGCACGGAGGCCGCCGCGGCCCGCCTGAACGAATTCCGCCAGCAGATCATCAACGGCCAGGGCAGTTTCCCGGCACTGGCGCGCGAGCACAGCCAGGACGGCTCGGCCCGCGAAGGCGGCGACCTGGGCTGGGCCAGCCCCGGCCAGTTCGTGCCCGAGTTCGAAGAGGCGATGAACGCCCTGCGGGTGGGGGACATCTCGCCGCCTTTGGTGTCGCGTTTCGGCGTCCACCTGATCCGGGTCGACGAGCGCCGGGACACCGCGCTCACAACGCGCGAGCAGCGCGACATCGTGCGAGGTCTGGTGCGCGAGCAGAAGGCCGATGAGGCGCTGGTGAGCTGGGCCCAGGACGTGCGCGGCCGCGCCTTCGTCGAATACCGCGAAGCGGCCCGCCCGTGACCGCGCACCGCGCCCACCCGGAGCGCCCGGCATGAAGCCGCACATCGCACGCAAGCGCTTCGGCCAGCACTTCCTGACCGACGCGTCGGTGATCGAGGCCATCGTCGAGGCCATTGCACCGCAGCCCGGCGACGCCATGGTCGAGATCGGCCCCGGCCTGGCCGCCATGACCCAGCCGCTGGTGGAGCGGCTCGGGCACCTCCACGTGATCGAGCTGGACCGCGACCTGGCCGCCCGGCTGCGCCACCACGCGCAGCTGCAGGTGATCGAGTCCGACGTGCTCAAGGTGGATTTCACCGCCCTGGCCGAGCGCCTCTGTGGCGTGGCCTCCGATGGCAACGGGCCCGCCGGGCCACCCCCAGGCCATGTCAGCCCCCTGGAGGAGCAGCGACCCGCGCAGCGGCGGAGCCCGGGGACGCCAAAACTCCGGATCGTCGGCAACCTGCCCTACAACATTTCCACCCCGATCCTGTTCCACCTGCTCGACCATGTGGCCGTGGTGCAGGACCAGCACTTCATGCTGCAGAAGGAGGTGATCGACCGCATGGTGGCCACGCCCGCGTCATCCGATTACAGCCGCCTGTCCGTGATGCTGCAGTGGCGCTACGCGATGGACAACGTGCTGTTCGTGCCACCCGAGAGTTTTGATCCCCCGCCACGGGTCGACAGCGCCATCGTGCGCATGGTGCCGCTGGCCCAGCCGCCAGCGATCGACCTGCGGCTTTACGGCGAGCTGGTGCAGACCGCCTTCAGCCAGCGCCGCAAGATCCTGCGCAACACGCTCGGCAAGTGGCTCGATGCGCGCGGCTTTTCCGGCACATTCGACGTGCAGCGCCGCGCCGAGGAAGTCCCGGTGCACGAATACGTGGCGCTGTGCCAGGCCGTGCAGCCCACCGGCGCGCAGGCGTGAAAAAAGCCGCTGCGACGCAGCGGCTTTGAACTCGTCAAGGGCAGCGGTGGCCCAGTCTTGGCCAGACCACCCGTGTGGCCCCCTTGAGGGGGGACGCCGAAGGTGGACTAAGTCCCTGCGGCGTGAGCGTGGGCTCGCTCAGGCAGCGCTCAGCCAGTACCCGGCGTTGAACGGGCTGCTCATGCGCAGGGCCATGGGGCTCACGTCGAGCAGCTTGTCGGTCGGCATCGGCTCTTCGCTCTCGACTTCAATCGGCTCTTCGCCCTTGGGTGCGCGTGCCACCGAGAACGAGTAGAAGCAGCGGAACGGGATCTTGCGATCGCTCCAGTAGTCGGCGGTGTCGCGGAAAATGTCGAGCAGCTGCTCGCGCGCTTCCTTGTCGAACTTCGCGTGGGCCGGGATGTGCTCCAGCACCACGATGAAGCCCGTCTGCGGACCGGACTTGTGCACCATGTCGGTCATGCAGTCGTACAGCGCGTCAAAGTTCTTCCCGAAGTGGGCCGGCAGGGTGTACTGGGCGGCGATCAGCTCCAGCACGTCCTGTTTGCTCTGGGCCTTGGCCAGGTTGGCGTACAGAAAGTGGTGGCCCAATTGCTCGGCCGCAGCCTGCAGGTCTTTCACGCCATAGGCGCGAATCGACTGAACGATATTGGGGCGTACGTTACGAAGTGGCGTGTCCATCTCCGCGTCTCTTTC